>CALKJD010000132.1 GCA_937995755.1 uncultured Saprospiraceae bacterium
GCAATAGACATAGCATCTGCACCTTTGATCTTAGATACAGAGATCGTCGTCGCCATATACTCCGATGGGTTATTAGCGTAATTATCATTCGCTTTACCATATCCAAAAGTGACGTAATTTTTAGAATCTTCAGGGCCATCAGTCACTTGAGCCACTTGCTTAAGATAGACAGGCATATTTTGATTTACGCCTACTACTAGGTTTTCTACATCATCAATACTCTCCAAAAAGCTTCCTGTAGTCAATAGATATTCTCTATCATTATTGACGATAGATCCACTTTGCATCTGAGTATTATTCGCCTTGATCATCTGAATGATACTAAGCGGATCGATATTATTCTGAGCCATGAGCTCTTTGTCCAATGTAATCTTTAGTTGACGATTTCTACCCCCAATACTTTTGGTCGCCGCTACTCCTTTTACTTTTTTAATTTCATGCTCTAGCTCCTTAGCCAGTTCTCGAATTTGGTAGTCATCATACTCATCACTCCATAATGTAATACCGAGCATCGGTACATCATCGATCGTTCGAGTTTTGACTAAAGGTTCGTAGATACCGTTTTGAAATATCTCTCTACTTTTCATCAACTCATTGTACAAGTTGACATAAGCTCGTTCCGTATCTTCGCCTACTACAAACTGTACGATTAACATCGCTTGTCCATTCATAGACATTGAGTGGATATGATCTACTCCTTTTATATTAGAGATCACTTTTTCTAAAGGTTTGATCACTCTATTTTCTAATTCCAATGGACTTGCGCCTGGATAACCCACCATGATGTCGGCCATTGGAACGTTGATTTGTGGCTCTTCTTCACGAGGAATAAGAAATGTACTATATACTCCTATGGCCATCATTGCTACCATCAAAAGGATGGTTAGCTTTGATTGCATAAATGCGGATGCAATCTTACCAGATATACCGTTGTTCATGATTTGTATTTATATATGATGATAATAAGAGAAAACTATTTGATAGAAAGTGGCGCTCCATTATAGAGTCTTGATTGTGAGGATATAATTAGTTTATCTCCATTGGACAATCCAGATAAGACTTCATACTTGTCACCGTGCCTTTTGCCGATTCGCAACCATCTTAATATGGCTACATTATCAGCTCCCACTGTATACACTCCTTTGAGTCCTCCATTCTGTACCAAACTATTTTCTGGAATCAATATCGTTTCTTGCTCACTACTTTGTTTCCCTTCGAATGATACTGTTGTAAACATTCCAGCATATAATCGCTCATCGTGTTTATCTAGATTAATTTTTACTATAAATTGTCCTCCAGTGTTACTAGACGAAACTGCTATTTCATCTACTTTACCTTTGATTTCTTTTTCGATAGACTTCAGCCACACTGAGACCACTTGTCCAGATTTAATAGAAGCGATCTGATTTTCTGGCACCATAGCAACTACTTGATATTGTCCTGTCTTAGCGATAGTAAGTAATGGCATTCCAGGATTAGCCATATCTCCAGAGTTGGCATATTTGGCAGTTACAGTTCCAGAGAATGGCGCAGTAATTCTAGTATATGCAAACTGAGCATTCACTTCATTTTCCATTTGCTTAGCTGCTTCGAGACCCGCTTTGGCCATATTGTAATGTGTAGTGATATCGTCTAGCTCCTTCTGAGTTACACTGCTCTGTCCAAATAGTACCGTTATTCTATCATAATCTTTCTTAGCATTTTGCACTCCTGCTTCTGCTTGAGATATATTAGCTTTTACCTGTGCAAGTTTGGCTTGTAAGTCAGAGTTACTTACGTTGACTAGGACTTTGCCTTTAGACACGTAATCTCCAACTTCAGCGTTGACGCCAGTGATGTATCCCATGATACGTGTGCTGATATTAGCTTCTTTTTTGGGTTGTACATTTCCACTTACTGAAAATCCACTCACAGTATTAGAGCTCGAAACATTTAATGTCTCTACCGAGATAGGATCCATCTTTACGATAGGTTTATTTTCTTCATGAGACGTACATCCAACAAATGTCAAAACTGTAAATAGGCCGAATGCCATTAATAAATTATATAAAGTCTTCATTGTTATTATTTATTTATGCTTAGTTGATGAGAGGGATTATCTTTCACTGCTCAAAAACTGAGCATATAAATTGGAGATATTGATTTCTAATATGGTTTGTAATTCTTGCAATTTCTTTTCCGAGTATGTCGCTTCTGCCATCAATACATCTGAGGATTTTTCCATTCCTTGCTTAAAGCGATTGCTTCTAATTCTCAATGATTCTTCAGCTTGCTCTACAGCTAATTTTATAGTATTGAGTTTGATGAGCGCTTGTTCTTGCATACGCACCGTCTTCTGAAATTCAGCTTGATTATTCGCTATATATTTTTGCTTTTCTAATTGCCCCTTATTTAGCTGTGCTTCAGCTCTTTGAATTTTTGCACTTCTCTGCATTCCATCAAATACATTCCAACTGATCTGAGCACCTACTAGATAATTAGTAGCATTAAATGTTACAGGATTATTATCATTGGTTTCGAATGTCGCAAATGCATTGAGCCTAGGCAGTATTGATTTTTTCTGAGATTCCAACATTTCAGTATATGCCATATTCGCCTTATCCATAGCTAAGAAATCTGATCTAGTATCACTCACACTTACAGGCATCAAAGACTGAGTAAGTTCTAAACTTTCAGTCGGCATGATCAGTGGATACGTAGAATCTTGCATTAAGGTATGCAGTTGATCTGAGATATTCTTAGCCTGATTTTCAGCTCCTAATATTTTATTTTTCAATTCATTGATACGTACATTTATTTCTAGCAAATCTGCTTTTTGGAGATAGCCTACATCAAAACTATTCTGAGCATGCTGCTGATTGATCTCGGCTGTACTAAGCGCCTCTTGCAACACTGATATCGCTTCATACGAAAACTGTAATTGCATATAGAGTTGAGTAGCAGCAAAAGTAAGGTGTTCTTTAGCTCTCTCTTTCTGATAGGTAGTAGCTTCCATTCCCAACTTGGCAGCATTCCTTTCATGCTTCTTATCAAAGTTGATAATGGGTTGCTGTATTTTTAGCTGTAGCGAGAAATTTTCAATAGCATCAGGATCATTGAGCAATACAGGATTGAAATCATTCTGCGTCACGATAGACTGATTTAACTTGGACCCAAAAGCCATAAGTGGACTAGAGGTAGTGATACCTGTATAATCCAGAGAGACATTGGGATAATACATAGCTCTTGACTGTAGATAATCAGATTCGCGTAATGAATAGTCCGCATCTAGTATCTTAAGATCTAGGTTTCTCTGTAGTACGTTCTCTTGGATCTGCGCCAATGACATTTCTACATCCTGACTAGTACCCACTACTGAGACGTATAATAGACTAAGGATGAAATATATTTTCTTTGCGTGCATGTCGATTCTTATTTTAAAATCTTCAGCAAAGATCACTTGACTATACAGTTATAGGGGTAACATGCATTACATAGTCGTGTAACATAGGTAGCATAGTGTAGGCGAATGCCTTATTTCATTGAGGTCTATAAGTGGTTTATGTCTGCTCTACGCACACCTAATTCATCAGAATCTAGTCTAATAAGCACATATACACCATATCTAGCCACTACCCAACGATAAGGTAATGGTCTGTAGATGAGCAAAAATGGACATCTACTATTGCAGATAGCTATCTAGAAAATCCTTAATCTTAATCATACTCTCTTCTCTATTTCCTAGCTCATCTTTGAATTCAGCGATCATAAATAGAAAGAAATTTATGTATTCTATTTCTCCAAGCAAATCTCTAATGTTTATACATCTATCAATTTGCTTTCTGTATTGCTCAATAATCTCATCGGTCAATTCAGATCTATTTCCACTACCTATAATGATACTACATGTACGCAGTTGGATATACGCTAATTGATCATAAATATCTGCACGATCACCGCTGTTCTTCTCTGTTTTTCCAATCCATCCTGTCAAATACTTTTTATAAGAAGTGCCTATCTCTTCGGTAATGTCGATCATATCATTTTTGCGCTCCGCATTACAGATATGCGCCAAAGCAATAAACGACGTATAATGATATATACTATCCCTACTTAGCACACCTCTTATCTTAGCTGCGTTAAGGTAGTGCCTTGCCGCTATCTCTAAATACTTTCTTTTATCCGTTCTATTCTCCGCTAATCTCGCAGCTCGTTTATAGGTACTACCCTTAGAAGCCAACAGTCTTGGCCCTTCACCTACATTACTTATACTCTTCAATCTTTTTAGCAGACTTCTAAGTTCCTTCCGAATTTCGGCTTTAGAAATATGCCCTTCCTCGGCTTGCTGCACAAGATGTTTAGCACTGATATTACAGAATACATCTAATTGATTTACTTGATAATTACCATCATCTTGTTTAAACAATTCGTGGTAGCATTCCACGGCATGCTCATACTTACCCAAATAGGAATATATCTTAGCTTCCCTTTCTATGATTTCTGAGGTACGTATACCTAGCTCTTCAGCTCGTGAAAGGAGATTCTCTGCATCATCTTCAATGTCCTTGATACTATTTTTTCCTTTTGAAAATTCCAAGCTACGCGCGTGTGACAAGATATTATCTAACTCTATGATAATCTCTTGACTCAGTGAATAATTTTGACCAGAACTACTACTACCCCCACCACGATTCATTACATAAAATTGATCTCCATAACATTGATACGCACCCCACGTATTGAATTCAGAATGCAATGTATAGCATTGGTATCTAGCACTTGTTACCGCATCACCAAATTGCTCACCAGACATCATCTTATTATAGAACACTTCTGCAAAAGTGGCTGCTGCATCATCGTTTACAGCCCAGCCAGCGACTACTACCGCTTTCACTCCGATTTCTATTAATTGTGTACCAACATTAGCAGCTAGTCGATTTCTATTTTTATAGTATGCTTCTAACTTTGGATCCATCGTACCACTGAAGCAGCAGTTAATAAATACTAATTCTGGAATGGCTGTAATTTGCTTGATCGTACCCGGAGTAAGTAACTGTCCATCTCCTATGGCTATACCTACTCTATTCTCATCCACATCGAATAAACCATGTGAAGCTATATGAATCACTTTATATCTACCTGCAAAAAGTTTGGTCGTAATCTCAACTGGATTACTCTGAATCAAATCTTGTACATCATACTCATGCTTTAATAGAATATCTCTAACTAACTTTCCTTCTTCTTCCGCTCCTTCCAATTGTTTTAAACCTCCTGGCTTGAAAATTGGGTTGGCGATTACCAAAGCATTTTTAGCACGCACCATTGCAGGTCGTACATTGGCATCCATAGAATACAATTGCCTTATCAATCCTGATTCAATAAATGTAGGATGATCACCGTACAGATTATCATGAAACATTTCCCAAGGAATAGCGGCAGAATATACATCCATACGCCATTCTATATTTCGATGATTTCGAATAAAATCTTTATATCGATTAGGTAATAACATTTCAAATATAGCCTTAGAACTCTCTTTATCCCATCGATCTTTTGTCGACAATTCTTCTGCTATATATTTGGCCAAATTGAGATCCGAATAAACTCTTTCACGACTAGATGAAGCCAATCTATTATATGTACCAAAATCCAAATACTCTATATCCTTGCAATCATCATCCTTATACTTCTTCAATTCAGTACTAAATGATTGCCACCAACTTTGGCTCTCATCTCGAAGCAATCTTTTCTTATTGCGATACCCAACTTTAATATCATTTTTCAATGTGATATAGATGGAATTATTCTCACCTTCTATTTCCTGCAATACTTTAAAACATTCGTATGCATTATCTTCATAATAATCTACAAATTCGACATTATCTATTTGCTTTAGATCATCAAAACCTTCAATAATACTATTCGCATTTTTGATTCCGACTAGAATGCTTCTTATAGATTCTTTCATCGGCAACTTACCATAATTACTTCCAACTATCAATGCACTTACACTGCTTGTAAGTTTGATATCCGTAAGGTCCAAATGGTTATCTCTATGCACTACCGCATATCTCAATATCGCTTTTTCTACCGACTTAGAAAGTAGATATCCTGTAAGTTCATCTTTATCTCCTAGCCCTATTATAATCGCGCCTTTAGGGCTTTCCATTGGATCGATAATAATATCTTGCTCCCCTATTTTTCCAGGATAGAATCCCATCATATGCCTTTCGGACAATTTGTTATCTAGATATCGGTCAATAGCTCTCTCTGCACTTACAATACCATCATGCTTAAAGTGACCCACCATTATAGGATACTTCGCCCATTTCAAATCACCATTAAAAACTTCAACATTGATATTAGTCATCACATCAACTTCAGAATCATCATCATACGTATTGATTCCAAAAATGTTATCCGCAATCGTATTGTCTAACATTGAAGTCGGCATCTCAATAGCCTCCGATATTTTAAGACCTCGAGATCCGCCAGAACTTCTCAACTTACGAGAAGAGAAAAATCTAGACGATGTCTTCCCTTGCTCAATAAGTTGTAATAAGCCTGCAAATAAATTCTCCTCATTGGCTAGATTACCATGCACTACATTAGTATAATATAAGTGATCAGGTAAAATATTAGCAGGAATACCTGCAGACCAAGTTACACTACCATCGCCTTCAGCAGTATGATAGTAATCCAAATGTTCGCCCTTCCAAAAACTTCGTTTAAATTTATATCCGCTTAATGTCTTTTTGTCCTTCCCTGCTACATAATATATTATACTTCTATCTTCATCTGATAGCGTTTTATAGGCATCCACCTTGTCTTTGTACTCTTGAAAATATTGTAATAGCTCATCAGGAATAGGGGCCATATCTCTACTTCCTACGATTCCATCTATTTTCGTCCATGTACCTTTATTATCTAAGGTGTCATCATCTAATGGCAATAAGTCATATAAGCCCTTATGCTGAACGAGGGAATCTAATAAAGACCTCTTATTGTTTTTCTTATCTAACCAATGTAATTGCCATACCTTACGCGAGTGCCCTGTCAATACCTCCATCATCAAGTACGAACCTCTCCAAGGCGTACCTAACATAATGAATTTACTGCCAGATCTACTTTTATAACTATCCCATTGATCTGGCTTGGATACCATCCATTGCCTCACCATAATTCCACCCATAGAGTGAGCCATGATGCGCACTGGCTGACCATGGTTTTGCACTGTCTCCATTAACAATCCAAATTCCTCTACAGAATCCTCTAATGACTTTCTCCAATCATAAGGAAACACGACAACATCATGTCCTTTTTTACGTAAATGAACTTCGAGCTTTTTGTAATACTTTGCGATCACAGACTGAGTTGAAATACCTGCATTGACATTCATTTTTTCCGTCATTGCACCATTGCGTATTTCAGCAAAATCTAACCATACTCTATTGTATTTCCCTTGTACCTTTTCATAAAGATTAGTCCCCATGATTCCAGGAAGCAAGACTACTATTGGTCGCTTGCCTGATGCTGGCATTGGCTCTAACTCTCCCATTTTAGCTAATAAATCTGCGACGCCACGATCACCTTCAGTATTTATTCTCTTCCAATGCACACCTTTAATCTCCGTATTATTCAATGCTGAAAAAACAATTTCCAAATGTTTCTTTTCACTAAAATAATTGGAGTGATGTACTTTTCTATTCTGTATTTTATAAAATACATTTGATCTACGATTGATCAGCCCTTTATTCATTGAGCTTGTATTGACTACAAAATCATTTTCTCGTAAATAATAAAGATTTGTCAAAATGACCTTTAGTGAATGCAAAAATCCACTCCCCACCTTAGCATCTCCTGTTACACTTATGAGATCACATGAAACTTCAAAGTCTCGATTATTTATCACTTGAAAAGTAGACTTGGGAACCATAGACCACAGCCCAGGAAAAGCATCTGGATCCTCTCTTTTTTCCACTACTTTGAGAACAAACAATTTGAAGTATTGATACAAGGGATTTAATTTTCCACCCACAGCTTTACCCAATAGATTAAGCAATGCATTGAGAAAATGATCCATTCTATTGTCAAGTAATACAGTACCCGCTGCTGGGCAAGCTACTCTTACATGTTTGTTAATAAGTATGTTCTTTTCAGCAGCTATTTTATTGAGTTCGAGCATACTTGCTGAAACCCTATTCCCTCTCGCTTTCTGAATGGCTGTACCGTGTTCAAATTCTTTATCGATCAATTCGATATCTTCAGGCATATACCCTCGCTTAGGATTACGATGATCACACCTCGAAAGAATATCACCAATCAATCCTCCTCTACTATGACTGACAATATCCATGGTAACATTCTCTGGCAGTTCATTAAGTAATTGGACGGCATTCTCCATAGGTGACTCACTAATCGTCCGATGATTAAAGGCATAGACATCGCCATCATATCTTTCGTAAATACTTTCCCATAGCGCAGGCTTGTTATCTGCACCTAACACGTTTAGCATCCCTCCAAAACCACCTTCAAAACTGGATACCGTACCATGAATAAATAAGAGGCAATTTTTATCAGATGGCATATCAACAGCATCGACTAATTTTCCATTTTTACTTACCTTAAAAAAACCAGGCTTCTTAGCTTTCAGATCATCAATCCAACCAGCAACTTCTAATGCTGTATGATGAGTGCCTTTACTATTGATAATATTAAAAATAGCATTTCTTACTTTCTCTCCTACTCCTCGATCAGTGTGTCCGCGCTCCGAAAATGTTTGAGTCAAATTAAAACTTACCGACTCACCAGACCTCATGTCTGGCACTTCTTTATTGGTAATCGTTGGAAGGTCATCTGCTAGTCCTATCCATTCTACTTCATCGTCTGTAATCAGCTGAATGATTTTGGTTTCATCCAATTCTTCTTCGTAATAACGAGCATCACTTCTATTGGCAGATAATTCATAACTATCGGTAATGGTAAAGTGCTTTAATACTTCTTGTTCACTGAAATCTTTGTCTACTTTTTTTCCTGAAAGCGAGATTCGCATTTTCTCATTGGCCATAACGAGGTTTTTTTAGGTTTAAAAATCGATATAGGGGCGAAGGCTAATCAAATGATCACCAAAATAAAATAATACAATAGTCAAAAATAAATTATTGTACTTATTCCAATAAATATATTAAAAATGATACGATATTCCGAATTTAAAACTGACAACTTTATGTATAAATGATGATCGGTAAGATGAACTATTACAACTTAAGTTTAAAAAACTAAGTGTCTGCCTTCTTAGATACATACAATAACCTATTCATTCAACATCTTCTTTTACAGTATATTTTCTTCCATTAAAATTGACTGCATAAGCACAGAAATCTTGGCATCTACGAAGTAGCTTTTATACTACTACACTTAACCAGACTGCTTTACCAAATGTATGAATTATAAAAAAACTCCAATATCAATTAAGATATTGGAGTCATTATTTTGTGCTCACTATAAATAATCCACGATGACTCATCTATATTTCCAAAAGCCATTTACATAAATAAATCTAGCTCACATTATTCGGAATCTGTACATTATCCAAATGATAAAGTTCTGTCGCTTCTTTCTCTTTATAGTCCATTACCAACTTCAATGCATCAGGGACTACATCACTACAAATAACTATTAAACTGCCTTTCTTAGCATTTTGAATAGCATGGGTTATCGCGTCACTTTCCTTTTGGATGATTTGGACTTTCTTATTAGGATCGTGAGATTTAATTCCGACGCTCAACATATCTATAAGTTGCTCTTCTGTCTTACCTCTAAGATTTTTATCCTGACGAATTATTATTTCATCAAACATCTCCGCGGCTCTACGTCCCATATTATTATTATCTTCTTCTCTTCTATCTCCGATTCCTGCTATAATACCTACTTTGGGTGAGCCTTCTAGATTATCGATAAAATTATGAAGCGCTTCCATTCCTGCCTCATTGTGTGCATAATCTAATAGCACATCAAAGTTTTTAAATTTGAAAAGATTAAGTCTTCCTGGGGTCTGTGATGGAGATGGTATAAATGATTCCAAGACCATTTTGATATCTCGTAAATCATAACCTCTTATATATCCTGTCAATACCGCTGGAAGTACATTTTGAATCATAAATGCAGCTTTACCACCATAAGTCAATGGTACATTTACGGCATTAGCAACACGCATTTTCCAAGTCCCTTTACAGACTGTAATAAATCCATTTTCATAGATGGCGTACAATCCATTACGAGCAGCATGTTTTTTGATTCTTTCATTATTTTCATCCATAGAAAATAATGCAAGGTTACAATTGATACCTTCTCTCATATTATACACTAATTCATCATCCGCATTGAGAATCGCGTATCCATCTGGACGTACGGTCTCTGGCACTACTCCTTTGAGTCTAGCCATTTGCTCTACAGTATTGATTCCTCTTAGTCCAAGATGATCCGGAGCTATATTAGTAACGATAGCGATATCACAACTATGGAATCCTAATCCTGCACGTACTAATCCACCTCTAGCGGTTTCTAGCACAGCGAAATCTACCGTTGGATCTTTGAGTACAAATTCCGCACTTACGGGTCCTGTACAATCTCCTCTATCTACCATATGATTTTGGATATATATACCGTCCGAAGTAGTATATCCTACTTTATGTCCCATCATCTTTGCCATATGTGCTATCAACCTCGTGGTCGTGGTCTTACCATTAGTTCCTGTTACGGCTACTATTGGTATCCTAGCAGTCGTACCTGATGGAAATAACATATCCATCACATTAGCGGCTACATTACGCGGCAGCCCTTCTGTGGGCGCCAAGTGCATACGAAAGCCTGGACCTGCATTAACCTCTAGCACCGCACCACCCGTATCTGACAGCGGCTTAGATATATCACTAGTCATAATGTCGATACCACAAATATCAAGTCCAATGACTCTCGATATACGCTCCGCCATAAATATATTGGTAGGGTGAACGATATCCGTTACATCCTTAGCCGTACCTCCTGTACTAAGATTGGCGGTGTCTTTTAGATCCATTACTTCCCCATCTGCTAATACGGTATCTACTGTATAGTTTTTAGCCTTGAGTAGATTTAACGTCATATCATTTACTGTGATCATGGTCAGTACATTCTCATGACCATAGCCTCTTCTTGGGTCGGCATTTACGACATCTATGAGTTGCTGGATAGTAGACTTTCCATCTCCTACTACATGAGCTGGAGTACGGATAGCAGCTGCGACTAACTTATGATCGATCACGAGCAATCTATAGTCATCACCCGTAATATATTTCTCTATGATTACACTTCTAGATATTTTCTTTGCGGCTTCGAATCCTACTACAGCATCGTCCCAATCATTGATATTAATAGTAATCCCTCTTCCATGATTACCATTGATTGGCTTGATCACTATTGGATATCCTAGATATTCGATGGCTTCTCTCAGGCCTCTTTCAGATCTCACTATTTCGCCTTTAGGCACTGGTACATTAGCTTGTTCTAGCAGATGCTTTGTATCTTCTTTATCTCCTGCTATTTCTACACCTATACTACTTGTTGTACTTCCTACTGTTGCTTGGATTCTCTTTTGATTGACACCATATCCAATCTGGCATAGAGAGTATTTATTGAGTCTCATCCATGGCATACCTCTATTTACTGCTTCTTGGATGATAGATCCTGTACTTGGTCCAAGGCGTTCTCTTTCACGTATCTCTCTCATCTCTTGGATATCCTCTTCTAGATTATATTCCTTATTTTCAGTAAGTGCTCTTGCTATTCTGACCGCAGCTTTGGCTGCATATCTACCTGCACTTTCTTCGAGATAACTAAACACTACATGATACACTCCCTCTTCTCCATAGCCTCTAGTCCTACCAAACCCTACTTCCATACCCGCTAGACTCTGTATCTCCAATGCGATATGCTCAATGACATGTCCCATCCATGTTCCTTCTTCTACTCTCTGAAAAAAACCTCCAGCAGTACCTACTGAACATCTATGCTCATACATACCTGGAAACATTGCTTTTAGCCGATCTAAGAAACCATCGATCGTATCGGTAGGCATCTGTTCATACTCTTGTAAATCTAACGTCATTACAATCAGCTTATGCCTGCGAATTGACCAGTAGTTAGGGCCACGCATCGCTCTTATTTCTCGTATTTCCATGGGATTCGTTTTTTCGTTTTGTAAAATTGGGATTCTAGTAATTGGACAAGTAGCATCCTATTCGATGGCTATTGACTAGGATCGAGCAACTTAAAACCAATTGAGGGTATAAATTACAATTAATATCAGTTCCTTTGCGAGTTAATAGTGAAAAATATTACAATGAAGTATAAAGGCACATTAATTCCAATCGGCGGTAACGAAGACAAAGGTTCAGATCAAAATGAATCTTACACTTTAGAATTTATTACTGAAGGAATCTTGGCTAGTGTGGTACAAGAGAGTGGAGGGTTAGATGCTAGGATAGTAATCATCCCTACTGCTAGTAGCATCCCAGTAGAAGTGGGCGAAATGTACATTAGTGCTTTTACTGAATTAGGTTGTACTAATTTTGAAGTATTAGACATCAGAGAGCGCGAACAATGCGACGATCCTAAAATCATCAAAGCCATCGAAGAAGCAAACTGTATCATGTTTAGTGGTGGTGACCAATCTCGCATATCAGATATAATCGGAGGTACTGTCATCCATGATATTATGCATAAACGATTTAGAGAAGAAGAAATAGTAATCGCGGGTACAAGTGCAGGAGCTATGGCGATGTCTACCGAGATGATATACGGAGGTAGTAGCACTGATGCTTTGATTAAAGGCTCTATCCGGATGAGAGAAGGATTAGCATTTATCGACGATCTTATTATTGACAGTCATTTTATTAAAAGAGGTAGATTTGGTCGATTAGCTGAGGCCGTAGCAAGTCACCCCACATTAATAGGTATCGGCTTAGCTGAAGATACAGGTATCATCATCAAAAATCGAACAGAGTGTACCGTAATAGGCTCAGGTATGGTGATCGTATTTGATGCGGCTCATCTTACTCAAAACAATGTAGCCTCCATACCAGTAGGTGTACCTATGACGATGGCAGGCATTACTGTCCATGTCCTAGCTAATTACGACGTATTTCATATCGACACTAGAAGTGTAGGTGCACAATCTGAATCACAATAATCGACTACTAGTTTCTATAGATTTTGACTACAGATTCTTTTGGATTTCTGTACGCACGATACATACCTTCACAGTTAAACTCCATAGATACATTTCCATGGACATCTACTGCTATAAGTCCACCATCACCTCCGATTTGAGTTAAGTGATCTTGGATGGCAGCGGCTGTCGCTTCCTGCAATGATAGACCTTTATACATCATAAGACAAGATACATCGTATGCAGTTACTCCGCGCATAAAGTATTCGCCTGTACCAGTACAAGATATCGCACAGGTGCGATTATCTGCGTAGGTGCCAGATCCTATAATTGCACTATCTCCAACACGCCCAAATTTCTTATTGGTCATACCTCCAGTAGAGGTTCCTGCTGCTATATTACCTTCCATATCAAGAGCTACAGCTCCGACAGTACCTAGGTACTTCTTCTCTTTCTTAGTGTGATCTAATTGGAAAGAATCTGTGTCTTTGATCTTGTTCCATTGATCAAAACGATAAGCATCGTAGAAATAGTCATCATTCTCAAATACCGCTTTTCGCAACTCTCCAAACTCTTTTGCACCGTCTCCAATAAGCAATACATGATCACTGTGGTTCATAACATCCTTGGCCAATACTATAGGATTGCGAAGATTAGGAATAGCTGCAATCGCTCCAGCTTCTCTACTCTTTCCTTCCATGATACTCGCATCCATTTCATGTCCGCCTTGTGCATTGAATACAGCACCCTTTCCTGCATTGAATAACGGATTGTCTTCGAGCTGTTGGATCGCACTCACTACCGCATCTACAGCAGTACCACCTTTATCTAATACAGCATAACCATGATCTATAGCAGCTGTGAGACCCTCGTTATACGCTTTCTCTTTGGCTTCATTCATCTCTGATTTTAGGATAGTTCCTGCTCCGCCATGTACTACTATAGTATGTTTTTTCATTTGCTTGATGTTTATTGAAAATGCAATAATTCATCAAAGTTAATTTCTAATAGGTAAATAGGGAAGCCTTCGTCAATAAACTCACAATTCTATGTTTTAATGAAAATTCACCCTAAAGGGTGATAAATCAAAATGCCAAGTAACTGTTCTTTGCTAAATACAAATAACACCAATATGAAATATAGTCCAGTCTTATTCTTCATTTGAAAGATTAACAATTTTATCTATTTCATTACTATTATCCATTTCATTTGATATTCCTTTTTTCCCATTACTATCACTCTTCACATTAATAAAATTCTATTCCTCATACTCTAATTGATAATCCATTCATCCAGCCATTAAAACCTTCGAAATTCCTCAACACAAAATTACTTTCATCATCTCTATACAATAAACAGTCTTTCAAAATTCTACAATATCACCCTAAAGTACTATTTCATCATAATTGGAAAAATGTAAGATTGGGACTTATAAAAAAGCATAAAACAATGAAAACAATAATTACATTCTTCCTTACTTTATCAACGCTAATCAGTATTGCACAAGTCAATTCTACCTACCCCAATATTCCATATACCGAATTTAAATCTGTTGACATTATCGACGATTACATCATTGCAATAGGCAGTTGCGATCAAATTTGGTCAAGTGTAGATGGTGGCGCTACATGGTCACACATCGAAATATTTAACCTTGTCAATGCTAATACAACACTTATCCCAAGCGACCCTAGTAAAGCTTTATTTCTCACCAATAACACAATAGTACTATACGATCTAACAAACCAACAGATCATAAATACATATATCGATAATTCATTTGGAATTGGATTTGGGAATACACTCATGGCAAAAGGAGAGAACCTATATTTACTCACAAGTCAAGGGCTATATAATTCCTCAATGACTGATTGGGAATGGGAATTGGTTTTTGAAAAACCAGTAGAGTCAACAGGGTTAAGATCCTCAGACATAACGGAAAGCTACATCTTTATAGGCTCAGACAATGGATTAATATATCGATATAATATCAACGACAATACTGCTAACCTTAGAAGCGACAATACCAACAGAATATCTGAGCTCAGTATGGGAACAGATAACATTGGTTATGCAATAATAAATGGCATGACTAAAGTTCAAAAAACCGAAGATGGAGGTGAAACTTTTGTTTCAATGGAAGAACTAAATATCAATAGAAATGTACATGCCTATGGTAGCAATATGGTCGCAACAATACTAGGATATAGTCTCAGTGTTTCTGTAGATGGTGGCATAACAGTCGAAGATTACTCCATGAGCAACACATCTTCTTTCGGAGATATAAGTAATGGATTTATTGGCACTGATGGCACCATTTACGCTTATGGAAATGGATCTACTATTGCAAAAACTACTGACCTTGGTGAATCATTTCAATTCATTCATCCATATAACAGATCCGACCTAAGTGATGTAGTCATATATGAGGATGGATATGGTCTAATTTCTGGTGAACATGGTACAATAATACAAACCACTGACAATGGTCAATCATGGTCACCTATTGACTTTGGTATAGATTCTAAAGATTACCTATATACAATAGATCGCCTTTCTAATGGCAACATTATCACAGGAGGTCAAGATGGAATATTTGTCATAGAAAACAATCAAGTAATACATACTGAAGTGACAGAATGCTACGATATCTTAGTCACACAAAATGGATCTATCATTGCCCATACTTATAGCGATGGCATGTATCAAGCGATTAGATCTACAGATGGCGGCATAAACTGGACTACGGTTCAATCTGACCTAACTTATACTCAACATATCCAACAATCTAATACTGGAAAAATATACATAACGACTCAAACACAAGAGGTATACCTAAGTGAAGATGACGGTGCTAACTGGTCAGTCCAAGATTATGGGATTGTATTCCGTCAAATATTTCCATACAATGATCAAATAATTATGGGCCTAGAAGGTAATTCACTAATCAGAAGTGAAGATGGTGGTGAGACATGGAATACAATTAGTAGCAACTACCTATTAGACAATCTAGTCTATGTCAATGAATCAGAATTTTATATTACTTACGGACAAAATGGTGAGACGCGACTACTCCATACAAACGATGCTGGTGAAAGTTGGGATGAAGAATTCCGAAACTGCACCTTCACCTTAGCTATGACGATGAATAGCGTTGGCGATATAATCATGGCTCAGGCTTCTGGACATATTAATGTCTATTCTGAAGAGATCATTAATAGTACTGATAATAATATTACTATAGATCCACCACTACATATCTGGCCTAATCCTATTGATAAAAACATGACTTTACACATAGATTCTCCTTGGTCCACCTTACAAATAGTTAATCTAAAAGGAGATGTATTAAGTAATTTCACTAACTACAAATCTTCTCTAGATATATCTATGCTAGAGAGTGGTCTATACATAATTAAATTGGAACAAGATGGTAGAGTGAAAACAGAAAAACTAATAGTCCTCTAGAACAATTAGAAGCAATTCCCTGTCATTAAGTGGATCATATTAACTAAAATATGGTCCACTATTTTTTTTAGGTAAAAACAGACAGCGCTTTGGCAATTGCCTGCACTCTTGAGTTTACTTCCAACTTCTTATAAAGTCTTAGCACATGAATCTTGACAGTCTTCACACTAATATTATGTTCGACACCAAATTATCTCAATACTAAGCAACGATCTGACCAATTAATATTTAGTTCACCAATGGACTTTACGCACGACCGGATTATTATTTTGGCCGAAATTTATAATTCTGATATATTTGAGTTCGATAATATATAAAGTTATGAAATACTGCTTCTTATTACTACTCACCTTTGCCTACATATCATGTAATGTAAAAGTTGACAACCACAATGATGTGATAGAGATCATTGACGATTTTTCGTTATTGCAAAAGAGACTAGATTCTGACACTTCCAAAATATGGGTGGTTAACTTCTGGGCCACTACTTGTCCCCCTTGCATCAAAGAAATGCCACACTTCAAAGATCTACAGGCACAGTATGATACTGATGAGCTCAAGGTACTTTTAGTCTCTTTGGACTCTCCAAAATCACACGAAAAGAGAGTTGTCCCTTTCGTTAAAAAACATAACATTATTCCAGAAGTTACTCATCTAACGGACGACAATTTTTCCGCATGGACTGACAAAGTGGATGCATCCTGGTTTGGAGCATTACCTGCAACATTGATCATAAAAGGAGAAAAGAGATATTTCAAATTTGGTATGTATGAAAGTAAAAAAGAACTCGAAGATGCTGTGAAAAATGTCCGAGGATAATTTATACCGCAAACGCATAAATCTAAACGACTACAATATTTACACATACTAGCTTAACACCATAGCTACACAATTCCACGTGATACAATTCCTTCTCTTATCCATAGGTTCTTTTATAACCATGTCATCATTCCAATCTAACACCTTTAACCCTATAGCTTCAATCTCCTGACGCAACTTATCATCAGGATATAAGTGACTCCAATTTTTAGACGTATTAAAATTTAAAGGTGATACCAATATCAACTTACCGTTTTCCCTCAATACTCTTTTCATTTCTTTCAGCCCTTGAATAGGATCAGATAATCTATCTAACAGAAAAGAACTTAATACTAGATCTTGACTATCATCTTCAAAAGGCAAATCTTCACATTTAGCTAATCCAAAATTAAGATTAGTTAATGATCGACGAGAAATTCTCAGACCCTCCAAAAAACCATAAGTTGATAAATCCAACTCGATACTTTTGTTATCTACCCATACTTCTTTAGCTCTCTTTAGCATCTGATAACTATAATCTATTCCCCAGCAACTTACCTCTGAATACATAGAAGCTATATCCCCTATTAAGCGACCCACGCCACAGCCTATTTCTAATATATTATTCAAGTGTTCTGCCGAACAGTTGGATTGAATATAATCCTTAACAGGCTGCATAGGATAGGCGCCCCATAGACTATCCGTCAAGTGCAACATCGACTGTCGCAATACCATTGGGTCATATCTTTCATAAGGATCTTGACGAAACTCAAGTGCCGTTTTGTTATGAAAAAATGGAATATTTTTTCGGTAATGAATGGGCTTTTGCATTTTCCTTTTTTTTGATCAAGGCAATCCAAATATACTAGCTAATAAATCAGCATATACATCTTAAGGAAATATAAATCGAAGCTATCTATCCAACAGCAGCCAAACTCGAAATTCATACAGTTCTCACTCCTTATCGTCAGATACTATAATTATATTATTGTAATTTCGATTTCTCATGAGTGGATCACCATAGATTCATATATTGAAATGATTTAATTAAGAAAAAAAAGCAATGATAGTTAATACAGTAGCAGACCTACAAAAAAAATTAGATAAAGAGAGAGCTAAGGGCCATACGATTGGATTCACACCAACTATGGGAGCGTTACATGATGGTCATGGAGCATTAGTAAAGCTATCTATGGAACGTAATGATGTAAGTGTAGTGAGCATATTTGTCAATCCAACTCAATTTAATGAAAAGACAGATTTAGATAGTTATCCTCGTACGCTGAAGTCTGATGAAAAACTACTTAAAAAACTAGGCAAAGTGATCATATTCGCTCCATCTCCTGCGGAAGTATATCCTAAAGGTCTGGATACTAATGTAAAAGTTGATCTCGGAGGACTAGACTTACAAATGGAGGGTGCGTTCCGTCCTGGGCACTTCGAAGGTGTAGTCCAAGTAGTAAAGCGCCTACTCGATATTGTGAATCCTACTCAACTCTTCATGGGTCAAAAAGATTTTCAGCAATTTAGTATCATCCAAAAAATGATCGACGAATTAGAAGTGCCTACACGATTAGTAGTAGTTCCTATCCAAAGACAAGATGATGGCCTTGCAATGAGCTCTCGTAACGTAAGGTTGCTACCCGAAGATAAGTCTAGAGCTGTAGTCATCTATAAAACACTCAAAGCGATCAAGCGCAAAAAGTCTCAGTTAACGCCTAAAGAATGTATCAAATACGCAATGGAGAGATGCGACTTAGATGGATTTAAACCAGAGTACTTTGATATCGCAGATGGATATACACTAAAGAGCATCAAGTCTTGGGATAAGCATGATTATGTAGTGTGTTGCTGTGCAGTATGGGCTGGCGATGTAAGGCTTATAGATAACATGATTATGAAGAAACCTAGATCTTTAAAACTGTATTAATAGAGAAATCTAGTTTATTCGCATTGCTTGCTTTCTATTGGAGTACCATCTAGTGATATCCATATATCTCCGTAAATATTAGAATAACAATAATGGGTGCTTACTTTCTCTGTAAACTGAGCAAAAGACATAAAGTCCACTTCTTTCAAATCAATACTAATAATTGACTTGATTTCACCTGGAGACAAAACCATTTTCTGAGTGACATTTGATGAAAAATTGGTAACCAATGCGTCAGGACAATGTTTTCTTATCATATTAACTATTGAATTGTCAATTGGCTGATCATTATATCTGACTTCCATTTGGTTAATTAAGGCTGGCCCTACTCCTTTATTTTCAACTACTATTTTAAACTGGGTTTCACCATCAGCTGCACCTGTAGTAGTGAGAGAAGTAACATAGGGCCAAACTGAAGCTTTGGCAGATTCTGTCATGGCCTGTTGTTGTTTCTGCATAATACTAGTTTCTACTAGCGATATGATCATTGTACATATACTTATCATTACTGCTATCAAAGCCAATACGACGCCTAAATCCCATCCTTTTTTCTGTTCAGTCATATGTTTCGGAGTTGTATTGTTGAAAATAGCTCTAAAAATTGGAATTTGATAACATTAAGACTAAGCATTCCTATTACGATTGGTTCTATCCAATAAAAATCAAAGATTTACAACAGTTTGAATGACCTATTATAAGATTTTCATCTTTTCAACAAAGCACGTACCTTTACAGCATGTTATTACAAATACACAAATCAAAAATACATAGAGCGACGATCACTCAAGCTGATCTCAACTATGTTGGTTCTATCACTATCGATGCAGATCTCGCAGATGCTGCTAACCTTTATGAAGGCGAAAGGGTACAGATCGTCAACAACAATAATGGTGAACGTATAGAAACTTATGTCATCAAAGGCGAACGTGGAAGCGGAATCATCTGTCTTAATGGTGCTGCCGCTCGTAGATGCCAAGTTGGTGATATCGTAATCATTATATCTTATGGTCTAATGACACCCGAAGAAGCTAAAGAACACACACCTACTGTCATCTTTCCAGATGAAAATAATAGCCTTAACTAATACTATTGTCAAGCGCATTTAAAAACGTATTCAAGACACTCATATTCTTTGGAATAGGGTTTTCTGTTCTGTATTTGGTTTACCATAATCAGCAGATTGCCTTTGAAGAACAGTGCATGCTCGATGGCACAGATCTCGCTGACTGTAGTCTATGGGATAAGCTTGTAGATGATGTATCCAATGCTAATTTTGGCTGGATCGCTATTGTAGTGTTGTGTTTTATGATTAGTAACTTATGTAGAGCGCTAAGATGGAATATGCTACTCAAACCTTTGGGTGTAGATGCTAAGCTACATAATACGTTTGGCTCTATCATGATTGCATATTTCGCCAATCTTACCATACCAAGATCAGGAGAAATCATACGATCTGTTATGCTAAGTAGATATGAGGATGTAGAAGTCGAGAAAGCGATGGGTACCATAGTCACTGATAGAATCATAGATGTACTCAGTTTACTTATAGTAATAGGTCTGGCATTTATTCTTTCATTCGGTAAGATGTCTAGCTATTTCAGGGAGAACATGGACTTAGACAATACCCTTGGTCGCATTATCTCATTTCCAGTATTAGGTACTCTCGTGATTGTTGGATTAGCTACGCTATACATCATTTATCGCAACTGGAATAAGCTCATATCAACTAAGATCGGACAAAAAATATATAAAATAGTATCTGGTTTTGCAGATGGTATCAAGTCAATCAAAGACGTCGAAAATGTACCTACGTTCATTTTTTATTCGATAATGATATGGTTGATGTACTACGTCATGACTTACTTATGCTTCTTAGCATTTGCTCCTACTGCCAATCTTGGACTAGTAGCTGGATTGACTGTATTTGTGTTTGGTAGCTTAGGTATTGTATTTCCCTCTCCTGGTGGAATGGGTAGTTACCATTATTTAGTTGGAGAGGCATTAGGATTTTATGGTATTGGAGGTGCAGATGCATTTTCATTTGCCAATATTGTATTCCTATCCATTAATCTATTTTGCAATATCTTATTCGGATTGATATTCGTAATTGTATTACCAATCATCAACAAGAAAGCCTCTAATAATTAGGCAAAGGGCTAATATTCATCAAGCTTCTTGCTCTATTACTTTATCGCAAGCCGCATCTATCAAATCATACACATGCCCAAATCCTCCTTCATAGTATGGATCTGGCACTGCCCTATTTTGCCTAGGAAAACTATAGTTCAATAAGATTTTTACCTTATCACGATCCTCATCACTTCTAGCTAACTTGATTACATTCTGATAATTACTTGAGTCCATTACAAGGATCAGATCAAATTGATCAAAGTCAGCTACAACAAATTTTCGTGATCGCTGATACTCTATATCTAGACCTCTCTCTTTTGCAATCTCCCTAGATCTCGAGTCAGCCTTCTCACCTTCATGCCATCCTGAAGTCCCAGCACTATCCACATACCAATTTAAATGCGCTGATTTAGCCTTAGCAGCTAAGATTCCCTCCGCCAGAGGTGATCTACAAATATTTCCTAGACAGACTGTTAATACCTTCATACATACTATATTATTCTTCAAATGTAAGCCAGTTTTCCAAGTTCAGCATGTTTTTAATTATCTACAAGGCATATTACTAACATTACGAGTACATTTACACTTCATATCATACACAACATAAAGTGAAAATAGTAATTGCTGGTGCAGGAGATATAGGTTTTCACATATCTAAATTGCTCTCAAACGAACTAAATGACATAGTTCTAATAGACTACGACGATGATGCTCTTGAGCATGCTAAAGATCATTTAGACGTACTTACGATGGCTGGAGATGCCACATCGCTAGAAACCTTGGAAGAAGCAGGTGTTTCCAATTGTGATTTGTTTTTGGCTGTGACCACATCCGAAAGTAGCAATCTCATTAGCGCCATTATGGCTAAGAAGATGGGAGCAGCAAGGACTATATCAAGGCTAACCAAGCTGGAATATATGAAGCCTGACAAGCAAGAGATGTTCCGCTCTTTGGGAATAGACAAAATTATTAGTCCTACACAACTGGCCGTACAAGAGATCACGCGACTACTCGATCATTGCGAGGTGACAGACCACTTCGAATTTGAAGAAGGGAAACTATCTCTCGTAGGGATTACAATCGATGATGACTCCGTACTTATCAATAGATCTATTGCTCAAGTAACTAGCTCAATTGACAGTTTAGTATTTCGTCCTATAGCTATGCTCAGAGGTCAAAATACTATATTACCTAGACCTGATACAATTTTTCGACGCAAAGACCATGTCTATTTTATATCTCCTAACTGCGAATTGGATGCTTTGATGCATGCCCTTGGCAAAAAAAAGGTGGAAGTAAAAAATGTGATGATCGTTGGAGGTAGTGCAATGGGATTGAACACAGCAAGAGCTTTAGAGCACACCTATAATGTCAAACTGATAGAGAAAGATAAAAAGAGGTGTAAAGTACTACATGGTCAACTAGATAAGACATTAGTGATCAAAGGTGATGCTAGTAATGTAGACCTACTAAGAGAAGAAGGCTTAGAAAACATGGATGCCTTTATAGCATTAACAAGCAATAGCGAATCTAACATCATAACTAGCCTATTTGCCGATGAAGCCGGAGTAGAGAAGACCATAGCGCTAGTAGATAATACAGACTACACCCATATCTCAATGAATATAGGTATAGATACATTGATCAATAAAAAGCTTATTGCTGCCAATAATATATTCCGATTTGTAAGAAAAGGGAAAATTGAAGCGATTACTGGAATTCATGGTGTCAATGCTGAGATTATTGAATTCGTAGTCCATAAAAGCAATAAACTTACACGTAAGCCTTTAAAAGCTCTTAGGTTTCCATCCAATTCAATTATAGGTATGGTGATCAGGAGAGGAGAAAACATTATTCCTACTGGAGAATTTATATTTGAGGTAGGCGATAAAGCCATCATTTTTGCTTTGCCCAATGCTATCAATAAGATTGAAGCATTATTCAGATAGACTATGAAAATCAGTATACGTCCCATTTCCAATGTAGTAGGAGTACTCCTCATCATATTAGGTTTGACTATGCTCACTTGCATTCCTTTTAGCTATCTCTATGACGAGAAAGATCTATGGGCTCTAGGTGCTTCAGGTTGTCTAAGTATAATAGCAGGTGCACTTTTTTGGTTATACAAGTACAGGTCCAGCGCAAATGTAAATAAGCGAGAAGGATACTTAATCGTAGTGGTTTCTTGGGTCTTCATGACCATATTTGGAGCATTGCCCTACTATCTCAGTGGATCCTGTGGCTTTACAGATGCCATATTTGAGTCCATGTCTGGCTTAACTACTACCGGTGCATCCATATTTAACGATATAGAAGGACTTTCTCACGGTATGTTACTTTGGCGAAGTCTGTCGCAATGGATTGGTGGTATGGGTATTATTGTACTTACCATAGCACTATTTCCCTTGTTAGGTATCGGAGGTATAGAGCTATTCGTAGCCGAATCTCCAGGCCCCACATCTACTAAGATTCATCCACGTATCAAGGAAACCGCAAAGAGTCTCTGGATACTATATTGTGGATTTACAGCATTGTTATCTGTGATACTCTACTTTGAAGGCATGGGTGCATTCGATGCGCTCAATCACGCTCTGACGACCATGGCTACCGGAGGATTTTCTACCAAAAATGCTAGTATAACTCACTTCGATAGTCCTGTTATAGAATATACCATTTCATTATTCATGCTTATAGCAGGGACTAACTATGCGGTGATATACCTCATGATTAGAGGAAAATTTAAGCTTTCTTGGAAAAACGATGAATTCCGATTCTATATACTTCTGCTTATAAGTCTTGCTATTATAATCACTTTAGCCATATTCCATGTAACGCATATGGGCCTTGAAGAATCGTTTAGAAAAGGTACTTTCATGATGATATCAATAGTCACCACAACAGGTTTTGTATCAGCTGATTACACTAGCTGGCATGCTGGACTTACGATGGTATTCTTCCTATTGCTATTTACCGGAGCATGTGCAGGATCTACTTCAGGAGGAATAAAGATTATTAGGCATTACATTCTTATGCGTAATACATTCTATGAGTTTAAGCGAATCCTTCATCCTAGAGCTGTGATCAGAGTAAAATTTAATGATGCTATGGTATTTGGCACTGTCATGACTCACATACTAGTTTTTATACTTATCTATCTTGCTTCTTTCATCGTGGGATCATTAGTACTTACGATATTAGGTATGGATTTCATTTCTTCATTTGGAGCGATCGCCACTTGCCTTGGTAATGTAGGACCAGCGATTGGAGATGTAGGGCCATTAAATAATTTTGCTGCTATACCTGAGTCTGCCAAAGTCTTCCTATCCTTTATTATGCTTCTTGGTCGATTAGAACTATTTACGGTAATTATCATTTTTACACCATACTTCTGGAGAAGACGATAGATTTTTTTTTAATCGCTACTCATCCGCCCAGCCTACTAACTATCTATACTTATACAGATAGTTTAAATGTCCTTCTCAATAACAATTAATGATATACGCACTTTGTATGATAGACTCATGCGACCTTTAGATTTCTCCCTTGTATTTCTATAATACTATCAACGATTAGTTAATGTCCGAACTTATCCTCTGATATTGAGTTTCTGGTTATAGCTTTGTTTCAACATAGATCAACTTATAAGTTTTTATACATGAGATTACTACTTCTTACTATCACATCTTTATTTTTCACAATTACTATATCGGCTCAAAAGCCAAGTAAAAGAAGTGGCAAAGAAGGGAAAAAGGTTACCATCAAAGGAACACTCTTAGATACCGATACCCAGCAAGCCTTAGAGTTTGCAACGATATCAGTACACTCTGTAAGTGACTCTACATTGATAGGAGGAGGAGTTACTGATCTTGAAGGAAAATTTTCAGTAGAATCTCCAAGTCCTAAGGTATACTTGGCACTTGATTTTATTGGATACAAGACGACTACGATCACAGATATACCTTCGGCTAATGAAAGCAAAATTATAGATATGGGAATCATCTCATTATCGGCAGGAGGAGTAAATCTTGATGATATTGAGATTACAGCAGAACGAAGCGAAACTACTTTTGCCTTAGATAAGAAAATATTTACGGTAGGTAAAGACCTAGCTAACCGAGGTGGCACAGCTCAAGAAATATTGGACAATGTACCATCAGTGACAGTAGACGTAGAAGGTAATGTTAGCCTCCGCGGAAGCGAAAATGTACGGATTTTGATAGATGGCAAACCTTCAGGTCTGATAGGTATCGGTGAAAGCGGTGGACTACGATCCATCCCTTCTAATCTCATATCACAGATAGAAGTAGTTACCAATCCTTCTGCAAAATATGAAGCGGCGGGTACCGCTGGTATTATCAATATCGTACTCAAAAAAGATAAGCGCTCTGGATTTAACGGAAGTTTTGAAATGACATTAGGTAACCCAGCTCAATACGGTGCTGGTGCCAATATAAATTACCGTAGTGGCAAAGTCAATTGGTTTACTAGCTATAACCTACAATATCGCGAAAGTCCTGGATTTGGGGTCGCATACCAAAATTACTATCAAGGAGATTCTACACTTATTACTCAGATAGATAGAGATATGAATCGATCTGGGCTCTCCCATAATATGAGATTTGGAGCAGATTACTTCCTTACTGACAATCAGACTCTTACCGCTTCACTTAATTATAGGTTGGGTGATGATGACAATACTAATACCATATCATATAGAGACCTAACCGTACCTGGAATATTAACACATAGCGACCGAATTATTCCAAGCTTTGATGATCCTTATACCCTAAGAACGGATGACGAAATAGAAGATGAATCTAAGCAAGAGTATAGTTTAGACTACAGGAAAAAATTTGCAGATAAAGGTAAATCTCTAAGTGGCAGACTTAGTTATCAAAATAATGGAGAAGTAGAACAGTCCATTCTAACTAACAGATTATACCAATCAGAGCAACCTATTGGAGATATCAATAAAGAACAACTATCTACCAATGACGAAAATGAAACGCGTACGCTTATCCAATTGGACTACAAACATCCTATCGGAAAAGATACCAAGATAGAAGTAGGAGGACAGACGAGTCTAAGGAATATTCGAAATGACTTTGAAGTATCAGAAAAAACTGGAGAAGAATTCGTTGAATTAACTGACCGTACAAATGATTTTCAATACAATGAAGATGTACATGCCGCTTACTTCATCTACGGATCTAAAATCAACAAGTGGTCTTATCAAGTTGGATTAAGATCAGAGTATTCAATAGTAAAAACAGAACTACTCCAAACGAACGAAGTAAACGATAGAGATTACTTTGGTCTATTCCCAAGCGCATTTCTTAACTACGACTTGCTTGCTGGACAATCTATTCAGTTGAGTTATAGTCGTCGTATTCAACGTCCAAGATTTTGGGATCTCAATCCATTTTTCTCCTTTACTGACGAGCGTAACTTCTTCAGCGGAAACCCTAACCTAGATCCAGAATATACCGACAGTTACGAAACACAATACATCAAAATATGGGACAGCGGTAACATAGGCGGTAGCGTATATTATAGACATACAGAAGATGCTCGCCAGCGAATCAAAGAGGTAGATCCAGTAGAAGGTACTTCGGTCACTATACCCGTGAATCTAGCTACTCAAGATAATATTGGAGTTGAAATGTTATTCTCTTATAGTGGACTGAACTGGCTCAGACTAGATGGAAACGCCAATCTCTTTAAAGCTAAAACTGATGGCGAATATAATGGGCAAAATTTTGATGTAGACACATACTCTTGGACAGGAAGGTTAACCTCTCGATTTACTTTTTGGAATGGTGCTGACTTCCAAGTAAGAACCAATCACAGAGCAAGTAGAGAAACTCAACAAGGTACTAGAGGAGCAATCACTTCTATAGATTTAGGATTTACCAAAGACGTTCTCAATAAAAATTTGACTCTTACGCTGAGTGTAAGAGATCTACTTAATAGTCGAAAGCGTGTATACGAGAGATTTGGACCCGACTTCTATGAAGATGGGGAATTCCAATGGAGAAGCCGTGCCATATCACTCACTGCTAACTATCGCATCAACATGCAAAAGCAACGTGGCAATCCTTCACGAGCAGGAACTGGCGGCGGAGATGGTGGAGAATTCTAACATACATTTTAACAATCCACACACCCTCAACACTAACTCACCTAAATTTAAAGTTAGTCTAATCTAAAAATACCTTACCTTTGCGGTGTAAGACATATCTATGCGCCTATCATCGACAGAAGAGAACTATCTCAAAGCTATATACAAAATAGCCGAGCGAGAAAAAAAATCAGCTAGCACCAATACTATAGCTAAGTATATTGGCACGGCACCCGCTTCTGTTACAGATATGCTAAAGCGATTGGCTGGAAAACAGCTAATCAATTATGAAAAATACAAAGGAGTCACCCTTACTACCTATGGAGGTAGAGAAGCGACACAACTTATAAGAAGACATCGATTATGGGAGGTCTTCTTAGCATCGAAATTGAGATTTAGTTGGGAGGCAGTACATGATATAGCCGAAGAACTAGAACATGTCAAATCCGAAGAATTAGTAAATCGATTAGACGCATTTCTAGATTATCCCAAGTTTGATCCACATGGAGATCCCATCCCTAATGCTCAAGGAAAATTTACGCTGAGAAACCAAATGTCACTCTTGGATGCACATCCAGGAAACAAAGTGGTATTACTTGGAGTACGAGAGCACGAAACGAGTTTTCTTCAATATCTTAATGGACTAAATATAAGCTTAGGTACAGAGTTTACTATCAAGGCTTTTAACCACTTCGACAAATCTATGAACATTTTAATTGACCATACCAGAGAGACACTGCTATCTGAAAAAGTATGTCAAATTTTACTTGTTAAAAAAATATAAATGACTAAATATATTCTTACATCATTAATTTGCTTTACAGCATTAATCGGTTATTCTCAAGATAAAATCAAAGTGGTTTCCTCTGCTTCTATATTTCAAGATATGGCTAAGAATATCGGAGGCGATAAAATCATTTCAGAAAGTATCGTTCCTATTGGAGGAGATCCACATACCTATACCCCTAAGCCCAGTGATGTAGAACTCGTCTCCAACGCCGATCTTATTCTGATTAATGGTCTCACTTTTGAAGGGTGGATCACCGAACTGATAGAAAATAGCGGCACTAAAGCCAAAGTGGTACTTATTACCGAAGGCGTAGAACCGATTACAAGCCAAAAATACCATAATGCTTCTGATCCTCATGCTTGGATGGATGCAAGTAATGGTGTTAAGTATGTTTATAATATTTCTGCAGGATTAGCTGCTGTAGACCCAGAGAACGCCCTATTCTATGCTGATAACGGAGCGAAATATAACTCCGAAATTAAAAATGCGCATAACTATATTAAAAAGCAAATAGCTACCATTCCTGTAGAACAAAGGGTATTAATTACTTCGCATGATGCTTTTCAGTATTATGGTCGCGCATATGATATTACTCTTAATGCCATCATGGGTATATCTACTGAGTCAGAAGCGCAGAGCAAGGATGTCAAAAGAGTAGTAAATGCTATTAAAACGAGCAAAATTCCTGCAGTTTTTATCGAGAGCACTATCAATCCAAAGATGTTACAGCAGATAGCTAGAGATACAGGAGTAAAAATAGGAGGTGAACTATACGCAGACAGTATAGGGGATAAAGATAGCGAAGCACCTACCTATATAAAGATGCTTACACACAATACAGATGTAATCGTGAATGCGCTTACTGGATCATCGATAGAATCAACTAAAATTGACCACGATGACACTTCCAACAATACATGGATATACATCGCATTAGGAGCAGTAATGATACTTAGTCTATTACTCATCCTGTTCAAAATGAATAAATAATGGCTAACCCAACCGCAATATCAGTAAAAGGACTTTCAGTATCATATGAGCGTAAGCGGGTACTTACAAATATCCATATCGAAGTCGAACAAGGTAAAGTATATGGTGTGATTGGCCCTAATGGAGCAGGAAAGTCTACCCTATTCAAATCTATACTTGGAATGATAGATATTAACACGGGTTACATAGAAGTACTAGGTGGAAATGTGAGTGACGTCAGAAAGAAAATTGCATATGTACCACAGAGGGATGAAGTAGATTGGGATTTCCCTGCTACGGTAGAAGACATCGTACTTATGGGACGATACCCACACAAGAAAATCCTTCAAAGAATCAATAAAGAAGACCGTCGATTAGCAGCTGAAGCATTGGCCGATCTTGGTATCGAAGATCTCGTAAATCGACAAATCGGACAGCTCTCTGGAGGACAACAACAGCGAGTATTTATCGCTAGAGCATTATGTCAACAAGCAGAAATATTTTTCCTCGACGAACCATTTGTAGGAGTAGATATGCTCACTGAAGAGAAGATCATCACCATACTACATAAACTAGCTGATGAAGGAAAAACCTTGCTTGTAGTACACCATGACTTATCTACAGTAGAAGACTATTTTGACAAAGTGATCCTACTTAATCAGCGTCTTATTGCTTGCGGTGATACCAAAGAGACTTTTACTCAAAGTAATATTAGTAAGGCATATGGTGGACAGCTTACTATACTTAATCATACAGGAGGATTTACTGGGAATTAACAATTTGATAGATCGATAGGAATTCATTTCTTATATTGGAGTTCAATTTGAACCCAATAAGACCTATGCTTTCAACTATTTTACTATCTCTACCCTTTACTAATGATGCCATTACATTTGGCCTGCTCATATGTATCCTTGCAGCTATATTCTATACAGCTTCACTTGATAGCCCAGGATGGAAGCGATTCTATACATTTGTGCCTTCCTTACTTTTATGCTATTTCATACCTGCCTTATTCAATTGGCCATTTGGGATCATCACTGGAGAAGGTTCTAACTTATACTATGTTGCCTCTAGATATCTATTGCCAGCGAGTTTAGTACTATTCTGTATTGGCATTGATTTTAAAGGATTACTTAATCTCGGCCCTAAAGCTATTATCATGTTTTTGGCCGCGTCGGTTGGGATTATTATCGGTGGACCTATAGCATTGTTGGTAGCTTCTAGTATTATGCCAGATGTGATTGGAGCTAGCCCAGACGATCTTTGGAAAGGACTCTCGACTATAGCAGGAAGTTGGATTGGTGGTGGAGCCAATCAGACAGCTATGAAAGAAATCTACGAAGTGAGCGACAATCTTTTTGGTACCATGATCGTAGTAGATGTAGTAGTAGCTAACATCTGGATGGGATTCTTACTCTATGGAGCCAATATAAGTGATAAGATAGATGCCAAATTAGGTGCAGATAACAGTGCAATCACAGAGCTCAAGCAACGCATCTCAGAGTATCGAGCCAATGTAGAAGAGATGCCAACCGTAAATAAATTATTCACACTGATGGCAGTAGCTTTTGGTGGAGTTGCTATAGCACACCTTGGATCAGAGCTAATAGTACCCATCATGGAAGACAATAAAGAAACTTTACAATCTCTCAATCTAACATCACTTACATCAAGCTTCTTTTGGATAGTAGTAATATCAACCACTATTGGGTTAGCCCTATCATTCACTAAAGCGCGTAAACTGGAAGGTGTAGGCGCTTCACGTTGGGGAAGTATATTTATATATGTACTCGTAGCGACTATAGGCATGAAAATGAATCTCGGTGAAGTATTTGACAATTTAGGCCTGTTTGCCATTGGTATTATTTGGATGCTTGTCCACGTTATCATTCTATTGCTTGTTGCTTTTATCATCAAAGCACCATTTTTCTATGTAGCTGTAGGTAGTCAAGCTAATATTGGTGGCGCTGCATCAGCACCTATTGTAGCAGCAGCTTTTAGTCCAAGTCTCGCTCCTGTGGGCGTATTGATGGCGGTCTTAGGATATGCATTAGGTACCTACGGAGCAATCATTTGTGCACAACTCATGAGCGCTGTAAGTGGATAGTGTCATATTGTACAGCTTTCCAGTGTTTAATTCTACATCTTAGATAAATCGTGTAGTTGCTATCTCATGCTACTTTTATTTTAGATCGAGATGCATGGTGCTACTGCATAGTGATATAAGTAAACACAAGTCATATAAAGCGGTCGATAGAGTACAAGTTAATTACATATCTAATCAACAAATAGGTTAAAGTTTTCATATCTTACTGATAATCAAGGATGATCGTTAGTCAATAGTGCGTTCTACAAGGTAATTTATCAATAATTTTTTTATCTTTGCAGCCCTTTTAGAACAACATGACTATGAGTAAAAAAAGAGTACTATTTATTACCCAAGAAATGGATCCGTATACGGCATTAGGGGAGATATCTGATTTTGTCAGAAAATTACCTCAAAAAACTGTAGAGAAAGGGTTCGAGATCAGAGTGCTAATGCCAAAGTTTGGTAGCATCAATGAAAGAAGACACAGGCTTCATGAGGTGGTAAGGTTATCTGGTATGAACATCATCGTAGATGATGAAGATTATCCACTTATCATTAAAGTGGCATCGCTTCCAGGGGCAAGACTTCAAGTTTACTTCTTAGACAATGAAGAGTTCTTCAAAAGAAAGTTCATCTTCCGCGATAAGGACGAGAAGCTATATGAAGACAACGAAGATAGAATGGTATTCTTCTGTAAAGGTGCTCTAGAAACTGTTAAGAAATTTGGTTGGGCTCCTGATATTGTTCACTGTCACGGTTGGATGGCCAGTTTAGTCCCTCTTTATTTGAAGACAGCTTACAAATCTGAGCCATTATTCCAAGATTCTAAGGTAATTACTTCAGTTTATAACAATTCTGTTAAGAATGTATTTTCTGAAGACTTTATCACCAAAGCATCTATTAATGACTTGGAGAAAGAAGATCTAGTAGCTTTTGATGGAGCAGACGGCATTTCTCTAATAAATGGAGCAGCAGCTTTCTCTGATGCTTTAATTGTTGGAAGTGAAGGAAATGAAGATCCTGTTATTGAGGCTGCTCAAGCTGAAGGTAAACCAGTTTTAGAGCATCAAAGTCCAGAATCTTATTTATCTGCTTACGTTAACTTCTATAAATCTTTACTAGAAAAGGAAGAAACTGTATCCTAGCAGATACTTAGTATATATTTCTAAAGCGAGGAATAATGAGCATCCAATATGCCCCATTATTCCTCGTTTTATTTTGTGGGCAACCTAAATACTTTAAACC
>CALKJD010000133.1 GCA_937995755.1 uncultured Saprospiraceae bacterium
GAAAATGGTTTATATCAAAGCTGGAGACTTCTCTAAAGCTTTTAAAACAGTGAAACCATAAGATGAAGAGTAAGGGATAGGTGATTTTTAAAGTGTTTCCCCTATTCCTATAGTTCAGTTAGTTTTTAGAGGTTGGTCCTGGAGTAGGGTCAACCTCTTTTTTTTATTGAAATTTTAACTTTTGGAAACCAATGACTTTCTATTCAAGTATTAGCTTGACTGCTTTTCTATGAGGAGTTCAAACTTATATCTATCTAGATATTATCACCTTGTTTATGGATAGTTACCAATTCACTTAACTACATTTGGCCAAATTTAAATAACGTAGTGGAAATGAGAAATATATTGATAATTGGTGCAGGACGTTCAGCTTGCTCTTTGATAAAATATCTGTTAGGTAAATCTGAAAGTGAAGATCTATTCATCACTATTGCAGACCTATCTGAAGAGAGTGCGCAGAAATTTACGCAGGGGCATCCCAATGCTAAGGGTATCAAGCTGGATGTATTTGATGCGCCAGAAAGAAGTGCTGCTATACAAGCAGCAGATCTTGTCATTTCCATGTTGCCGGCACGATTCCATATCGAAGCTGCCAAAGACTGTATTTTGTACAAAAAGCATATGGTGACAGCTTCATATGTAAGTGATGAGATGCAAGCGCTTGATGCAGAGTCTAAGGCGAACGGTCTAGTCTTTATGAATGAGATTGGAGTAGATCCAGGAATTGATCACATGAGTGCCATGCAAGTCATAGATCGTATCCGTGATGCTGGAGGTAAGATGTTGATGTTTGAGTCTTTTACTGGTGGTCTTGTTGCTCCTGAGAGTGACGATAATCTATGGAATTATAAGTTTACTTGGAATCCAAGAAACGTAGTTCTGGCTGGGCAAGGTGGCGCGGCTGAGTTTATACAAGAGGGAACTCATAAGTATATTCCTTACCACCGACTTTTTAGAAGAACAGAGTTTTTAGATGTAGAAGGCTATGGTCGCTTTGAAGCTTTAGCCAATAGAAATTCATTGAAGTACCGCAGTATTTACGGCTTAGAAGATATTCTTACTTTATATAGAGGCACGATGCGTCGCGTAGGCTTTAGCAAGGCATGGAATATGTTTGTTCAACTAGGATTGACTGATGATACCTACCAAATTGGAGATTCTGAAAACATGAGCTATAGAGAATTTGTGAATCTCTTCTTACCTTTTTCTCCTACAGATTCTGTAGAGTTGAAAATGAGGTATGCTTTAAAAATAGATCAAGATGATTTGATGTGGTTCAAATTGTTAGAGCTTGATATTTTTAACAATGAGAAAAAGATTGGAATTAAGAATGCAACTCCAGCTCAAGCACTCCAGAAAATATTAATGGATAAGTGGACCTTGAAACCTGACGACAAAGACATGATCGTAATGTATCATAAGTTTGGCTATGAACTAAACGGAGAAAAGCGTCAGATAGATAGTAAAATGGTATTGATAGGAGAAGATCAGACTTTTACCGCTATGGCGGCAACCGTAGGGCTTCCTGTAGCAATGGCAGCACTTAAGATCCTCAATAAAGAAATAATCACTCCAGGAGTTCAAAGGCCTATAAGTAAAGAAGTCTATACACCTATATTGAAAGAGCTAGAAGAGTACGGTATTCATTTCAAAGAGGAAGAAGTCGAATATCTTGGATATAATCAAGCAGGTGGTGTTCATGGCTAGTATGTATGAAGTTAGAGTATGAACTTGGAGTAAATTGATATTTAATTACTTCTTACCTTATCAGATTCTGACATTCAACTATCATCCAGCGGACATTCTATTTTCTATTTGTTAGCTTTGCGTATTATCCAATAAATAGAGGAAATCGCATATGCGTCAGTTGATTACATATTATATATTTTGTTTGAGTATTCTATTTTCAATAAGTGTTTCTGCTCAAACAGTTACGGTAGCACACGAGTGGAACGAAACCTTACTGCAATCTATTCGTAAAGATTTTGCGAGGCCTACAGTGCATGCTCGGAACCTATGGCATACTTCTGCAGCGATGTATGATTTGTGGGCATTATCAGATGCTACAGCTGTTCCATACTTTCTTGGGAATACTGTCGATGGTTTTACATTTCCTTTTGAGTCCTTCCCATGGGAAGAGGATCCTACCGCACAATTGGAAGAAGCAATCAGCTATGCGATGTACAGAATTCTATCACATAGATTTGAAAATTCTCCTGAAGGCGGAAATGCACAAAACAGATTTAATAGTTTAATGGCCACTTTAGGTTATGATCGATCAGTGGATAGTGAAGCCTATCAGTCAGGCTCTGGAGCAGCATTAGGAAACTATCTAGCTAACCTTATGATTGCCTACGGTCTCCAAGATGGTGCTAACGAAGCTCAGCAATATAATAATCTATTTTACGATCCAGTTAACGATCCTCTCGTAATGGCGTTTCCAGGTAATCCAGATATTCAAAATCCGAATAGATGGCAACAGCTTACCTTGGACGTATTTATAGATCAATCAGGAAATGTGATTCCTTTCAATACGCCAGATTTTCTTGGTCCAGAATGGGGTAATGTGAATCAATTTGCAATACCAGATTCTGATAAAAAAGTGATTCAACAAGGCGGCGATACGTTTACTATGTATCATGATCCAGGTCCACCACCATATATAGATATCAATGATGCAGCAGCATCTATAGATTATAAAAAAGGATTTGGTATGGTCGTACAGTGGTCATCACATCTCGATCCTACGGATGGAGTGATGATAGATATTTCTCCAGCTTCTCTTGGTAATGCAGGAGAATTACCTGAGTTAGATCAGTTTGATAGTTATTATGATTTTCTCGAAGGAGGAGATCCAAGTATGGGGCATGATCTCAATCCGATTACTGGACAGCCATACGAGCCACAGATGGTTCCAAGAGGAGATTACACCAGAGTACTTGCTGAGTTTTGGGCTGATGGTCCAGATAGTGAGACCCCACCTGGTCACTGGTTTACATTGATTAACTATGTGAATAGTCATCCTATGCTAGAGAAGCGGTACGAAGGTGTAGGGCCAATCATCGATGATCTAGAATGGGATATTAAAAGTTACTTTTTATTAGGAGCCGCGATGCATGATTCGGCGGTGGCTACATGGAGTATCAAAGGATTTTATGATTATCTGAGGCCTGTATCGGCAATCAGATACATGGCAGATAAAGGACAATGTACTGATCCTAATCAGCCCAATTATGATCCTGCGGGTATGGACCTTATCGATGGTCAGGTAGAAGTAGTAGAGGCTGGAGACCCTTTAGCTGGATCGCAAGATGAGCACGTAGGTAAGATCAAAGTAAAGGCTTGGAAAGGTCCTGATTTTATAAATAATCCCAATAGCGATGTCGCTGGAGTAGGGTGGATATTAGCTGAAGAGTGGTGGCCTTATCAGAGACCTTCATTTGTAACGCCTCCATTCGCAGGGTATGTATCTGGGCATTCAACTTTTTCGAGAGCAGCCGCAGAGATTATTACTAAGTTGACAGGAGATGAATTTTTTCCTGGAGGGATGGGGACTTTTGAAGTCAAGCAGAATGAGTTTTTAGTGTTTGAAGATGGTCCGTCGCAAGATTTTACTTTGCAGTGGGCTACTTATAGAGATGCATCAGACCAGACGAGCCTCTCTCGTATTTGGGGTGGTATACATCCACCAGCTGATGATATTCCTGGACGTAAGATTGGAATCAAAGTAGCGAATGATGTCTATTATAAGGCGGAGTCATTATTTTTCAGAGATGCAGATGATGATGGCTACTGGGCGTACGAAGATTGTGATGATAATAACGATACCGTATATCCTGGAGCACCAGAAATTTGTGATGATTTAGATAATAATTGTGATGGTTTTATAGATGAAGATTTAGAGCAATTCACTTATTATTTTGATGAAGATCAAGATGGTTTTGGTGAAGCGAGCAGAGATACGCAAACTTGCTACGATATACCACCGATGGGGTTCGTAATTCCTTCTACAGATTGTAATGATCAAGATGCATCGATCAACCCTTCAGCTACAGAAATCTGTGACGATATAGATAACAATTGTGATGGTCAGATAGATGAAGATCTACAACTCTACACGTATTATTTAGATAATGATAATGATACTTTTGGAGACGATGCTATAAGTATTCAAATATGCTATGATGTGCCAGCTGTAGGATATGTAGTCGATAATACAGATTGCGTGGATGATGATGCAGCGATCAATCCTGCAGCGATAGAAATTTGTGATGATATAGATAATAACTGTGATGGTCAGATTGATGAAGACTTACCATTATTCAAATACTATCTCGATAATGATAAAGATGGATTTGGCGACGCTTCAGAAGAAATTGAAATCTGCTATAACACGCCACCAGATAATTATGTGACGGATAATACAGATTGTGATGACGACAATGCAGCAATCAATCCTTCAGAAGTTGATATTCCTGACAACGGAATTGACGAAGATTGCAGTGGCGTAGATCTATTTTTACAGACTAAAGTATTTCCTAATCCTGTGACTGATATACTCGAGATTCATCATCAGGTAGATGGCAATGCGGAAGTGATTTGGATTTCTACAGAAGGTAGACTGATCAGAGAAGATCATGTAGTATTTAGTAATAATAGAACAGCGATTCAAAATGTTAATTTAGCGCAAGGCGTGTATGTTCTTCGAATTATCAAAGATGGTGCAGCGGTTATGACTGATAGAGTAATGGTAGGTGAGTAGGCGAAAGGTAATTCTTTGTTGAAGTGGTTTGAATTAATTCTAGAATGAAAAAAAATACAATGATGTTTAATTTAAGTGTGAAGTGTTTCTATTTTATTTTGGCCTCATTTTTTTTAGTTAGTTGTTCTTCTACAAGAAGTATTACAGAGCGATATATTAAAACTGAAATAGAAGATCATAAAATAGGTAAAACTAAATCTTCAACAATTCATCTCGTATATCAGACTAGTTTAGCATTAGGGAACGATTATATAGAGTTGGCAGGATTTATTGATGATGACCAAAAGAAGCTCACTATTGCTGGGGATAAAATATATAAGTATAGATCAAGCTTTAAAGGAGATCCTACTACTTTAAGACAAGTGGCATTTATTAATTTGAATGAGGGGGAATGTGAATTGATTTTAAAGAACTATAAAGGAATGTTTAAACGTATTAAAGATAGTAAAGCCAAGAGTAGCAAAGAAGTGGTTTATGAAGACCTCACTGTCAATGAAGATTTGTTTGTAAGTTTTTCAAAACATCGAGTACAAGGGATTCGATTTAGTATTTGGATGTATGGAGAAAAATATACAATAGGAGGAAAAAAATTCTACGAATCACTTAAAGATTTTGTGGATTTAGATTAATCTTAAGAATACCTAATTTTGATATCGAACGGATTGATATTAATGTCATTCCTAATCTTAAATCCTACTTAAACTCATA
>CALKJD010000134.1 GCA_937995755.1 uncultured Saprospiraceae bacterium
ACAATAACTCACTAACGTTACTTTACGTAACATCTTTCTTTCTACTACCAAAAGTAGATTAGGTCGTCAAACCTATTTTTTTTATCTATTCCCATTCGTGTCAATGAACTTTCTCTTTTACCCCTACACCTTTCGTAAGGGATCGCAAAGATACGCAGACTTTTTACTTCTCCAAGCATTTATTGGTATTAAAATCAAATTTTTATTCACCAGGGTTAATCTAGCTTAGAACCCTTACCTATAAATACCTGAAAATCAATATTTTAAATGGAAAATATACTTTGAAATTATTTTTAAAAAAAGTGATATTATTTTTCCTAAAGTAGGTTTAATCTATTTTTAAGAGCAGAAGAGCCTAGCAATATCAACTTTTTTGAATTAGGAATTCTTATTCGATTGTCTTTTATCTCATCTACACCAGCCATTTTGATTTTATCGAAAAGAGCTCGATAGTATTTATAGGCTGTGTAGACTCCTAAACGAGCACCGGAAGGAAGCTCTTTTATTCCTATGTATGCAATATTAAACTCGGATTGAATGTCTTGCTCTATAGCGGACTTCTCAGAAGCATTGAAAGTAAGAAAGTCTATGTCTGGAAAATAAGTCCTACCTCTGAAATCGTAGTCACTTTTCATATCTCTCAAGAAGTTGACTTTTTGAAAAGCCGAACCTAATGCACAAGCCGACTTAGTCAATCTATCGTATTCCTTGCTATCGCCCTCGCAGAAGACTTTTAAACACATAAGGCCTACTACCTCAGCTGAACCATAAATGTATTTTTTCAGAAGGATCTCATCATAATCTAAGTCATGCAGATCCATTTCCATACTATCTAAAAAAGCATCTATAATATCTATTGGAATATTATACTCATTTACAACATTCTGAAAAGCCTCTAAAACAGGATTTAAACTTATACCTCTAGTAATTGCTTCATATGTATCGGATCTGAATTTATCTAACAGATACTTCTTATCCTGATCATGAAAAGTATCAACTATCTCATCTGCAAATCTGACAAAACCATAAATCGAATAAATTGGTGATCTAAATTTTTTATCAAACGCACGTATACCCATTGAAAACGAAGTACTGTATCTTCTAGTGATAAGACTAGAACACTCAATGCATACATTAGTATATAGAGACTTAAATTTATTTTCCATGATCCATTAAATTTTTCAATACTTCATTAGCCACCATCTGCCCTGAGATTATACTGGGAGGTACACCAGGACCAGGAACAGTCAATTGACCTGCGAAATATAAATTTGAAATCTTCTTATTCTTCATACTAGGTTTTAGAAACGCTGTCTGGTCTAATGTATTTGCCAATCCATAAGCATTACCCTTATAGGCATTATAATCATTTTTAAAATCATCTATACAATAAGACCTCTTATAAACTATATGTTGTTTTATGTCCTGCCCATACAATACTTTGAATCTGTCTAACAAAACATCAAAATACCGCTCCCTCAACTCTTCTGAATCTTCAATCCCAGGGGCTAATGGCATAAGGAGAAAAACATTTTCATATCCATCAGGGCTAATAGTACTATCTGTAACAGAGGGAGTACACATATAAAATAGTGGATCTGATGGCCATTGGGGATCTTTGTAGATTTCTTTAGCATGTAAATCAAAATCGGTATCAAAAAACAAAGTATGATGGTTAACTCCAATCAACTTTGTATCTAAGCCAATATAGAACAATAGAGAAGAAGGCGCCATTTTCCTTTTATCCCAATATGAAGCATTATACTGTCTATACTCTTTAGCAATCACTTTTTGTTCGATATGGTGGTAATCTGCTCCTGCCACAACGAAATCACACTCGAAATCCGATAGCTTGGTGCTTACTGATACTACATTTCCCTTTTCAATATTAATGCTTGTTACTTCATGACTATATTTGAACTTCACCCCTTTTTCTGAAGCAAGGCTTACCATAGCCTCAATGATCTTATACATACCACCCTCAGGATACCATGTACCTAACTTTAGGTCAGCATAATTCATAAGACTATAAAGTGCTGGGGTATCTTGTGGTGTAGCTCCTAAGAATAAGACTGGAAACTCCAAAAGCTGAATAAGCTTAGGATTCTTAAACAGCGATCGAATTTGCTTTGAAATAGAAGAGAACATCTGAAGTTTAAAAGCGCTTCTGATTACTTTCATATCAAAAAATTCCATGATACTTAAGCCTGGCTTCCATACATACTCTTCCATTCCAACTTTGTACTTGTACTCTGCTTCTTCAAGAAATTTTTTCAATTTATCCGCAGAACCTGCTTCTAGAGATTCAAATAAAACTAGAAGCTCATCAAATGAAGCTGGTATATCAACAAGGTCATCTTTTCCAAAACACACAGTATATGAAGGGTCCAATCTCTTTAGTTGGTAGTAATCTGATACCGACTTTCCAAATTTATTAAAATACAGATCGAACACTTCTGGCATCCAATACCAACTGGGTCCCATATCAAATGTAAAGCCGTCTGACTTGAATTGCCTTGCCCTTCCTCCAGGAGAACCATTTTTCTCTAACAAAGTAACATCGTGTCCTTCGCTGGCTAAAGTGGTGGCCGCCGCCAATCCAGAAAACCCCGCACCTATTACAACTATCTTTTTCAATCTCGTGTATATTAATTTATTGTAATGTACTAATACATTTGAAAATACATTTTGTTTAACACATTTAGCTTTAATATTAAACAAAATAATTGCTAATATCATAAAAAATGCCCTCCAAGAATTAACTTGAAGGGCACTTAAATTTATAGTTCAGAAAAGACTAATGACTACATTTTACCGCCGTCATGCTCATCTTGCCATACTTTCAACTCATCCCACTTACCGTCAGCAGCCAATCTTGACTGAATTGGCCATGAAGTTGGATCATGCATCTTGTATCTGCTTCCTGCTTCTGCAAGGATTTCTTTGATCTTTTCTAATTCAGCATTAGCTAGTTCTTCGAAAGTTCCTATTCCGCTGTTTGTAAGTAATTCAGCGATTTTTGGACCGATACCTTCTATCTTCTTAAGATCATCTGGCTTAGCATCTGCTTTCTTAGCTGGCGCCTTTGCTTTAGCTTCTTCTACTGCAGGTGCATGAGCTTCTTCTTTAGCAGGCTTAGCTGGTGCAGAATTATCTGCTGCCATTTGTTCTTTTAATTGAGAAAATACATCTAGTTCACCAAGCGTTGCTCTTTCTACTTTAGATTGAGTTGACTTGATTGACTTTCTAGTCTCATTTCTTTCAGTACGCTTTTCTTCTCTAACCGTATTGTCAGCTTCTTTCTGAATATCATCATGATATCTAGTGTGAGAAACTATAATACGCTTATCATCTCTGTTGAACTCAATCACTTTGAAAGTTAGAGTCTCGTCAGCATTTGCTGTAGATCCATCTTCTTTTCTTAAGTGCTTGATAGGTGCATACGCTTCTAAACCATAAGGAAGTTGTACAACTCCACCTCTATCGTTCTTCTTGATGATAGTAGCTTCATGATAAGATCCTACAGGGAATACGTTCTCGAATGTATCCCATGGGTTTTCTTCTAGTTGCTTATGTCCTAGAGAAAGTTTTCTACTATCTTGATCTACTTCTAGTATAGTGACATCGATAGTCTCTCCTACTTTAGTAAATTCTGATGGGTGAGAATATCTCTTAGTCCAAGAAAGGTCAGAGATATGAACCATACCACCAATACCTTCTTTAAGCTCCACAAATACACCATAAGGAGTTAAATTCTTAACCTCACCTGAGTGCTTGCTACCATTAGGGAACATGTCAGAAATTTTATCCCATGGATCTTCTGATAATTGCTTAACAGATAGAGACATTTTTCTGTCGTCTCTGTCGATAGTTACCACCTTAGCTTCAAATTCTTGTTGTAATGTAAAGAATTCTCTAGCGTTAACAGGTTGGTTACTCCAGCTTACTTCAGAAACGTGGATTAGACCTTCTACACCTGGAATGATTTCTAAGAATGCACCATAGTCTTCTATGTTTACAATCTTACCTTTCACAACAGAACCTATGTTAACATCTGCAGGAAGTACTTCCCATGGATGCGGCTGTAGTTGCTTGAGTCCAAGAGAAATTCTCTTCTTGTTCTCATCAAAGTCTAATACTACTACGTTTAACTTCTGGTTAAGCTCTAGTATTTCGCTTGGATGGTTGATACGTCCCCAAGAGATATCTGTAATATAAAGAAGTCCATCTACACCTCCAAGGTCCATAAAAGCACCGAAGTCTGTAAGGTTCTTTACTGTACCTTCTAGTACTTGTCCTTTTTCTAAGCCACCAATAATAAGCTCTCTTTGCTCTGCAAGGTCGCTTTCGATAAGTGCTTTGTGAGAAACCACTGCGTTTTTGATCGCTTCGTTGATTTTCACAACTTTGAACTCCATAGTCTTACCTACGTACGCATCGTAATCGATGATAGGCTTGATATCGATTTGTGATCCTGGTAAGAATGTCTCTAAACCACCACAATCGGCGATCAAACCACCTTTTGTTTTTGATACGATCTGACCTTTGAGGATAGTACCGTTTTCGTAAGAATCTACAAGATCTTCCCAAGCTTTTAAGAGCTTAGCTTTCTTTCTAGATAATACAAGTTGACCTCTAAGGTCTTCTTTGTCTTCTACGTAAACAGGAACTTCGTCACCGATCTTAAGATCTGGCATATCTCTAAATTCAGAAAGAGAAACGAGTCCATCAGACTTATAGTTAACATCTAGTACGACATCTCCATCGTGAATAGCTGTAACTTTACCTATTACGATTTCACTCTGACCGATAGTCGATAGAGATTGTTCGTATTGGTTAAGATAGTCTTCGATTTCCTGCTCTGAGTAAGAGAGTGTGTGTTTATTACCTATACTCCAATCGAATTGATCGTGTGGAGTCTGGTCAAGAAGGTCTGGGCCTTCGTAAGCTGCAGGAGTCGGAGTATCAACCGCCTCAGTTGCTGCTGTGTTTTCTTGAGTTGCTTCAAGATTCTTATCTTCAGTATTCATACAAAAGAATCAGGTTTGTATGTCTTGGCTCTATAGCTTCGACAGTGTGAGTAAATAATATAATCTATAACCTTTTTTACAAAAGGAGCGCAAAGATAAAATTTAATTTGGTTAATGCAAGCATATAATACATATGCAAAATGAAATGTATGAAAGTAAAATCATTAGAAATATTACTAACCACACAACATCGTAGCGCTGATTCACATTCCAATTCGTATTGTTTTTGAGACTCTAAATTCTTACTTATTTATAGACATTATATACCTATCATCGACGTTTTGTTCCAAATGCCGCTGCTTGTTTGTACATTTAAGACTTAAGAGTGAATGGTTATTCATTCAGAATAGAAAGAAAGAAATAGAAGATATATGGAAAATAGACCGTGGCTAGCAAAATACCCTGCAGGAGTGCCAGCTAATATTAATGCAGATCAATATGACTCTTTACTGTCGTTTATCAAGGAATGCTTTGACAAGCACGGAAAGAAAGTCGCCTTTGAGTGCATGGGAGCAACGCTTACTTACGAGAAGTTGGATAAACTAAGCACAGATTTTGGTGCGTATTTACAATCACGAGGCCTTGAAAAAGGTGATAAAATAGCATTGATGATGCCTAATCTACTACAATATCCTGTAGTATTATTTGGCGCATTAAAAGCAGGACTTGTCATAGTAAACACCAATCCACTCTATACTCCCACTGAGATGGAACATCAATTTACGGATAGCGAAGTAAAGGCCATAGTAATCGCTGAAAACTTTGCTAGTAACCTACAGCAAATCATTGGCCATACCAATATCAGCATAGTAATAACTGCAAGTATTGGCGGCATGCTTGGTGCTATCAAAGGGCGCATTACGAACTTCGTGGTTCGGAAGATAAAGAGAATGGTACCCAAATACAATATCCCAAATGTATTTACAGTAAAAGAAGCCCTTAGTCAGGGATCGAAATTTAGCCTTACAGAAGTAGAAACTTGTGGAGAAGATGTGATCGTACATCAATATACAGGAGGTACAACTGGAGTGGCGAAGGGAGCTATGCTTACTAACAGAAACCTACTAGCCAATATGCTTCAGATCAAAGCATGGTTATCAGGATCAATGAAACATGGTGAAGGTGTTACATTATCTCCATTACCTATGTACCATATATTTGCATTCACTGTGAATTGCATGGCCATGATGAGTTATGGTGCAAAGACTATCTTAATCGTAAATGCACGAGATCTGGGATCCATTGTAAAAGAATTTAAAAACCATAAGATCAACTTGATGACTGGAGTCAACACTCTATTCAATGCATTACTTAATAATGAAGATTTTAAAGCGCAAGACTTCAGCTCTCTAAGAATCACTGTCGCTGGAGGAATGGCATTACAAAATGTGGTTGCGACTAAATGGAAGGAAGTAACTGGCTGTACACTAAGTGAGGGCTACGGCATGACGGAATCATCACCTGTGGCGTCTGTCAACCCAATAGATGGAACAGCTAGAATGGGTACTATTGGTCTACCTGTACCTTCTACAGATATGAGGATAGTAGACGACAATGGCATTAAACTCGGTGCTGGCGAATCTGGAGAAATACAGATCAAGGGGCCTCAAGTAATGAAAGGATATTACAAAAAACCAGAAGAAACTGCTAACACGATAAAAGATGGTTGGTTATGCACTGGTGATATAGGAATGATGGATTCTGATGGATTCTTTAAGATTGTAGATCGCAAGAAAGATATGATCCTAGTATCTGGATTCAATGTATATCCTAATGAAATAGAAGATGTCATCTCACAGCACCCTAAAGTATTGGAAGTAGCTGCGATAGGTATACCTAGTGAAAAGTCTGGTGAAGTCGTAAAGGTATTTATAGTAAGAAAAGACAAATCTCTGAAAGAGAAAGAGATCATAACATTCTGCAAATTACATTGTACAGGATATAAGATACCTAAGGAAGTAGAATTTCGTGATGAATTGCCAAAAAGCAATGTGGGTAAAATATTAAGAAGAGAATTAAGAGAGGAAAATAAATGAGTATAAAATCCAAAGTAATAGAGGGGAAGGCAAAGCCAAGAGGTAAATATCCTCACATCAAAAAGGTGGGCAACTTTCTCTATGTATCTGGCACGAGTAGCAGAAGATCTGACAATACTTTTGCAGGTGTAGAAGTGGACGAGATGGGCACTACCAATCTGGATATACGAGAACAAACCAAAGCTGTACTCGAAAACATAGATTCTATCCTTAAAACCGAAGGATCAAGCTTAGCTGACGTAATAGATGTAACGACATTCTTAGTAAACATGAATGACTTCGGTGGCTACAATGAAGTGTATGGATCTTTCTTTGACTACACTGGCCCTACACGTACCACTGTAGCCGTCCACCAATTGCCTCATCCACATCTATTGATAGAAATCAAGGCTGTAGCATATATAGGAGCGTAAGCATACAGGAAGATAATTAGCTATAGTGACCCAATTTAAAAAACTGAAATAAGAAAATAAAAAATGAGTAAAGACTCTGAATATTCAGCTATACATTATAATAGCTATCTAGAATTAGAAAAACTCCTCAGTGCGCAGACGCTAAGAAGTGTAGAACTTGGAAAGCCTGCTCATGAGGAAATGCTTTTTATCATTACGCATCAAGTGTATGAATTATGGTTTAAGCAAATCAATCATGAGCTATATTCGGTGGCTGAAATGTTTCAAAACAATAATGTAGATGAACGCAATCTAAACACTTGTGTCGGACGACTAGACAGAGTTATAGGAATATTCCGTCTGCTTATAGAGCAGATTAGAGTGTTAGAAAGCATGACACCTTTAGATTTCTTAGATTTCAGAAGCTACCTCTTTCCTGCATCAGGATTTCAAAGTTTTCAATTTAGAGAGTTGGAAGTACTACTAGGATTAAAAGAGGAGAAGCGTACCACTTATCATGGCCATGGATACCAAAGCGTATTTGATCAGAAGAAAAAAGAATTGCTCCAAAAACTAGAAGCCAACAAATCCGTATTAGAGTTAGTGGAAGAGTGGCTTGAGAGAACACCATTCTTAGAGTTGGGTGAATTTAATTTCCTAGAATATTATCAAAATGCGGTAGAGACTATGCTTGCCAAAGAGAAAAAGGCAATCATGGCAACTGACGCATTAGATGATCATTACAAAGAAATGAGAGTAAATATGTTGGGTGATACTCATACATACTTTGCCAACATTATGGATGAGAAGAAGCATGAAGAGCTACTAGAGAAAGGTGAGGTAAAGATGTCGTATAAGGCAACTATCGCTGTACTGTTCATTAACTTATATAGAGATGAACCGATACTACAGATGCCATTTAGGCTATTGAGTAGATTGACCGATATAGATGATTTCTTAGCGACATGGAGATTCCGTCATGCACAAATGGTACTGCGCATGCTGGGCAACAAAGTAGGTACCGGAGGAAGTTCTGGTCATAAGTATTTAGCTAAGACAGCCGAAAACCACCATATTTTTGGTGATCTACATAATGCTAGTACATTATTGATACCGCGATCAGAACTACCAGAATTGCCAGACGAAATGAAGAAAAGACTGGGGTTCTATTTTAGCAGTAAATAACACTTTGGCTGCACTTAGAATTGCAATCAAATTTGCCCAGAAATGTGGATACCAACATGAAAATAAAAAATTATATAAACGGTAAATTAGTGGACCCTATAGGAGGTCATTGCCTTCACAATATAGAGCCTGCTACTGGAAAAGTATACGGAACGATTCCTGATAGTCAAAGTCCTGATGTGCAGAAAGCCGTAGATGCCGCACAAGCAGCTTTTCCTTCTTGGTCATCTCTAGATCATAATGAAAGGGCCAAATATATGTTTGCTATTGCGGATGGTATCAGAGCAAGATTTGAAGAGTTTGCAGCTGCAGAATCTCAAGATAACGGCAAGCCAGTATCATTAGCTAGAGCAGTAGATATCCCTAGAGCGATTAGCAATTTTGAGCATTTTGGTCATGCGATTACTCAATTTAGCTCAGAGTCTCATAGCATGCCTGGCGTAGCTATAAACTACACTCTAAGACAACCGATAGGAGTAGTAGGATGTATCTCTCCATGGAATCTTCCGATATATTTATTTAGCTGGAAAATAGCTCCAGCCTTAGCTGCAGGCAACTGTGTAATAGCTAAACCATCAGAAGTGACGCCACTAACCGCATATCTTTTGTCTGAAGTATGCAAAGATATAGGCCTACCGTCTGGTGTCTTGAATATAATACATGGTAATGGACCATCGGTAGGAGATGCAATAGTTAGTCATCCTAAAATAAAGGCAATTTCATTTACAGGTGGAACGACAACTGGCAAAATCATAGCGGCTAAAGCTGCACCCATGTTTAAAAAGCTATCGCTGGAACTTGGCGGAAAGAATCCTAATATCATATTTGCAGATTGTGATTATGATGAGATGTTACGGACAACATTAAGATCATCATTTGCTAATCAAGGCCAAATATGTCTTTGCGGAAGTAGAATCATAGTCGAAGATAAAATCTATGAAAAGTTTGTAAAAGATTTTACGGCAGAAGTGGATAAGATGGTAATAGGTGACCCAAAAGACAAGGACACTAAAATGGGAGCTCTTGTATCACAATCTCATATGGAAAAAGTCTTATCCTATATAGAAATAGCTAAAGAGGAAGGCGGAAAAATAGAAACCGGCGGTCAGCAAGTTAAACTAGAAGGTAGATGTAGTGATGGATATTTTGTACGCCCAACTGTAATTACTGGACTTAACCCAAATGCCAGATGTAATCAAGAAGAAATATTTGGGCCGGTGGTCACAATCACTCCATTTTCCTCAGTAGAAGAGGCTTTGGCTATAGCTAATGGTGTGGTATACGGTCTATCGTGTACTATATGGACGAGCAACATCAAGAAAGCGCATAATTTGGCGTCTAACGTAGAAGCTGGTGTAGTATGGATCAACTGCTGGTTACTAAGAGACTTACGCACGCCATTTGGAGGCATGAAAGCTAGTGGTGTAGGTAGAGAAGGCGGATTAGAAGTACTAAGATTTTTTACGGAAGCCAAGAATGTATGTGTTAAACTTTAACATACGATCTAATTATATCTTTATAAGTAGACATTAAACGATTTTCTAACTTGATAGTACCTCTTCAGTAAGTGAATTACTGTTACATTATTCGGTGACATTGTCCAAGTAAGCGATAAGACTCAAACACCCTAAGGCAACTCATCTAATCTTTGCCCTCTCCAATAAATGTATAAAGGAATACCTTAAACTAAATAAAGCCTGTAAACTGAATTCAGTTTACAAGCTTTTGCACATATTTAGGTATACTACTACTCGCATATATAGGCAACACAAGTAAGTATTACTTTGTAAGGTAAAAAAAGGTATTCGTCGCGGATAGACGAATACCTAACACCCTTAGATTAGGGAACAGTTTGATAAAAAATCAGCCTGTTCGATAATTATGACCTTTTATATTGTATTACGCTACCCCTTTTATATAGTGTAATCCTAAGGTCAATGGTGTTTATTATTCTTGTTTTTTTATTCTAAGTCAATCTATATTTGACCTTCTCCAGAACCAATAAAATTTAAAATAAATAGTAATAGTGCCATGATATCGTTTCTTTAAGTAATTAATCAATTTGTTAATACAAATGTACACACAAGAAACAGTCACTAACATAACAGTTACACGTACTTTTAGACATACTTACATAGTGCAAATACACCACCTAACTGACATAAACCTTTATATATCAAGATACTACATGTCTAAATTCTGTTATTAATAGACACTCACCTACAATTCCATATCATAAAGATCAGAACAATTCAACATACATTTGTTATCAACAATACACATATTTAGACAGCGCATCCGAGTGTATTCTAGAATGCTAAACAGTATAAGTCATTGATATACATACTTTTAAAAAATTAAACAATGAATGAATTAATCTCCCTTGTTAAACTTGTTTCAAAACAAAAAGTCGAAAAAATTGATTTATTTAATTCTCTGAATCAGCTTCCACACAAAACGAGACTACTTTACAATGCAATAATCGATGGCACTGTTAATACAGAAAAGGAGGCCATCATACACATATATGGCGATCTGAATCATAAGCCCAAGTACAAAAAACTAGAATCTCGCCTAAAGCAGAGATTACTAAACAGTACATTCTTCCTAAATATCAAAAAAAATGAAAATACTGATTTACAATTGGCAAAATACAAAATTGTCAAGGAGTATAACTTAATCAACATACTTATCAATAAACGTGAACAACCATTAGCAATGGCAAGGGCGCAAAAATTGTTAAAAAAAGCTATTAAATACGAAACCACAGATTACACAATTTTTTTGTCCAGAATGCTATTTAACTATCATAGCATTGACTCGCCTTCATCTTCCAAAATGAAATACTATAAAGGAGTTTTACTTGAAAATCAAAACATACTAAATTTCGAAATTCTTGCAAATACGTATTACAATGAAATATCTCATCTATACATTACTAAAAAGGCAAAGTTCAATAACGATGAACTAATAATGATGTTTTCCTACGTAAAAGAACTCATTCCTCACTTAAAGACGATTAAAAGTTTTAGGTTTAGTATGGACGCATATAACATTATTACATCATACTATATTCTTTCAGAAGAATACGATAAAAGCATTGAATACTGCAAAAAGGCCTTAGATTTCTTTGATGCCAAACCATATGACAACAACTTTTCGAAGTATAACTTTAGGAATAGTTTGATTTTAAGTGCACTTGGTAAGAGAAAATATGAATTAGCCGAGCGCTACTCAAATGACAATTTAAATATACTTGGCAAAGGAACATATAATTGGTACGTTCAATGCAACTACCATTTCATTATCCTATCATCACAAGAGAAATACCAAAAAGTTTATAACTTGATATTAGACGTAACTTCTAATAAAACTTATAAAAACTATCTACTTCAAAATGAATATTGGAAGGTGATCGAAGCCTACATTCAATTTCTAATACGAATGGATAAAGTCGATCCGAATATTGAAGGAACTAACAAAAAATTACGCCCATTTAGTCTTGCACGATTCTTAAATGATGTGCCAAAATTCAGTAAAGACAAACGTGGGCTAAACATTTCTATCCTAATTATTCAATTTCTATTCTTGTTATTAGATAGAAAGTACTCAAAGCTTATTGACAGATTAGATGCTATCAAACAGTACTCTTATCGATATCTCAAAAATGATGAAACGTATAGAGCGAACCTCTTTATTAAAATGCTTCTCAAGGTTGCTGACGCGGACTTTCATCCCATAGCAGCGAAGCGTTACACTAAAGACATGCACACAAAACTACTTGACAGTAATCCGAGCGCTAACTTCCAATCTACAGAGATAGAAGTCATCCAGTACGAAAA
>CALKJD010000135.1 GCA_937995755.1 uncultured Saprospiraceae bacterium
GCTGTCGTCTGGTTTGACAATGTAAATCCAGGCATCTCTAATCAATTTAGTATAGATGTCAACGGACAAGAATTTGGCCCATTTGAATACGGAGAAACTAATTACGATGTAGGTCCATTAGAATTCCCTTGCGATCAAGCCCAATTTATCAACGTGACTGATCTGGATAATAATGACTGTACAGGGTTCTTCAATCTTGAACTTCCAATTGGGTTATGTTGTCAAACTCAAGAATGTACCATTATTGATTTAACAGCTGTCGCACATGACTGCAATGAAGAAGGAGAGCTATATTTTGACATTTACTTTGATGTAGATAATCCAGGCGCAGACAATCAATTTACTGTAGTTGGAAATGGCAATAATTATGGAATATTTGAATATGGTCAAGACTTCTATACTGTCGGACCTTTCCTTGCAAATTGTGAAACTGAGGTAGAGCTAATTGTAACAGATCTCAACAATACTGATTGTACAACATATTACGGATTTAATGAAATATTCTGTTGCGAAGAAAACGAATGCGCCCTCACTACTTTAGACTTTGGACCTAACCCAATATGCCAAGATGGATTGATTGTTACAGAATGGCTAATAGATGGAGAGCAACTTAGTGAAGTCGGATTCGATATATTTATCAATGGTAACTTTGAGACATTTGTAGAGTGGAATAATGACTCGTGGTATGACTTTGATATAGTTAATCCAGAGACTGAAAATTTTACCATTAAAATATGTGACAATGATAATGAGGAATGCTGTATCGAATGGGAATTGGATAATCCATGTTATGATGCCAACAACGGAAATGATGAATGTATCATAGATGATATAAATATTTCACCATCATGCGACGGCAATTCTACTTACTTTGAATTGGATTTTGAATACGACAACAATAATTCATCTACGTTTGAAGTATTGGTTAACGATGATTATTCTGAAACTTTTTCTTACTCAGATCTACCCGTAAATGTGTTTGGACTAGAGTACGATACGGATTACATCACAGTAACTATTACTGACAATGAAAATGCCAATTGTACTATTAGTACCGAGTTTGAAAATCCATGCTATGACAATGGTGATCTTCAATGTGGAATCTTTGACCTTGAAGTAGATGCTAGCGATTGTAATGATGATGGCGAAATTTATTTTACAATTTCATTTTATGCTAACAATCCAGGTGCAGACAATCAATTCACTGTGTTAGGAAATGGTAATACCTATGGGATATTTGAATACGGTGAAGAATCTTACGCTATTGGACCATTCGCTGCAAATTGTGAAACAGAGGCAGAATTAATTATTAGAGATATTAATAACAATGACTGCATAGCGGTATGGGAATCCAATGAAACATTCTGCTGTGAAGATGATTTAGAAGATTGCCTTATATCTGAAGTATCTGTTCAACAACAAGATTGCGATGATCAAAATCAAGTGTACTTCACACTATCGTTTAATTATGAAAGCAATGGAGTATCCAATCAATTTACTGTCGTAGGAAATGGCAGCAACTATGGCACTTTTGAATACGGATTAGACTTCTACCAAGTGGGTCCAGTCATAGCCGATTGCGAAACTGAACTAGAGTTTATTGTGACGGATCTAGAAGATAATGACTGTTCTGCATATATGGGTCATGATCCAGTTTGTTGTGAAGATGATGTAAGCTGTACCCTGCTCGAACTATCATTAGATCCATCTGAATGTTTCGATGATGAAATGTTCAACATGGTCTTAGATGTAGAGGTGATAGGTAACACCAATGATTTTTTCGATCTAAATATCAACGGCGATTTTGTTGGCTTTTATGAATTTGAAGCCTTACCAATCACATTAGAAAATCTAGCTTATGAGACAGAATACATTTCAGTCGAAGTCTGCGAAAACGATACTCCTGATTGCTGCATTACTTTGGATATTGAAAATCCATGCTTGGAAGAAAGCAGTCAGCAATTTTTCATTAATGAAATAGAAGTCGAATTTATTTCTTGTGAAGGTGACCTTATTTCAATGTCTTTAGATCTTGAACATGGCGACAATGACGATCAATTTTCAGTCTCTGCCAATGGCATTTCTTTTGGAAATTTCAACTATTCGGAATTACCTGTAATCATTGAAAATATTCCAGCGGATGGAGTTATCGATTATACGTTCACAGTATTCGATACTACTATTGATGATGTCAGCGATAGTATATTTATAGGGACTCTTGCTTGTGACGGAAACATCATATTAGATGTAGATGATACGCTCCTAGATCCAGCAAATATTAAATCTATCGAAGCGTATGACATTACAGGAAAGTTATTAGGATTATTTGATTCTGTAGAAAACATTAAAACATTAGACACTGGAAGCAGCGTTTCTTCTGGAATCATCATCTTAAGAATAGATTACGGTACCACTATAATTACAAAGAAGATTGTAAGAGTTAATTAATAGACTCTCTAAGAAAAACATAAGCCTTACAGCTACCCCTAGGTATAACCATTATACCTTATTGATTTTCAGCAAAATCGGTGAATGTCAAAATTTAAAAAAAGTTCTATAATACGGTTAGAACGAAGGCCTACTTGAAAGAGTGGGCCTTCTTATTTTTCAATTATAATTCTAGTTCTCAATCTACACCATACCTAATTGGAAGACATGCTATCGTCCCACATGATTCTTTTAACATAATCCAATGCTTCTACATAGCAACACCCCTCCCCTTAATCTTATCTGTACAATTCTTTATTATCCACATATCCTTGTGCACCATCTTTGATATAAGACTGGATCATTTCTGGACTGACTTGTTTAATTTTTTTGGCAGGAATACCTGCATAGAGGTAACCAGATTCTAAGACTTTACCACCTGTTACTACCGCTCCGGCTGCGACTATCACATTAGACTCTACCACAACTTCATCTAACACTATCGCTCCCATTCCTATCAGAACATCATCATGTATAGTACATCCATGTATTATCGCTCTATGCCCTACTGTGACACCATCGCCAATGATAGTATCAATACCACCTGTACTACCGTGCACCATACTATGATCTTGTATGTTAGTACGCTTACCAATTTTGATTGAGTTGACATCGCCACGAATCACCACTTGAAACCAGATACTACTACCCTCTCCTACCGTTACATCTCCAGAAATAGTTACATTATCAGCTATCCATGCAGAGTCAGATATCTTTGGAGAGATACCATTAATTTCGATCAGATTTGCCATGATTATTACTTTTTGTGGCTTATAGGAGTAAGTGTGTACCCTTCTTTTTTAAGCAGATTGATTACACCCGTCTTGCCAGCTAAGTGCGCCGCACCTACCGCAAAAAACACTTTTTTAGTTTTCATAAGATCTGACATCACAGGAATCCAATTTTTGTTCCTTCCTGTCAGTAGTATATCATTACTACCCTCGCTTCCCATTACCTCATCATCATCTATCATTTCTACCATAGCATTGATATTTTGAGATAAATACATATCCGTCATCACTTTAAAGTCGTCATTCTCACTATCTCCTGCTTTCAGCGCATCTACTAGCATTTTTGCTTGGTCTTCGTATGAAATAGAATCAAATACACTCATCTGAAATTCGATAGTTTCTAAACCTGACACAGGCTTTTTAGAATTGTTAGCCATTTCAAAGAATTCCATTTCATAACTCTTAATACTTCCGTTTTGCATTCCGCTTGGATCCATATCATAGGCAAAGACTGTTAGAAAAGCAGGTTTAATCCGCTCAAGCATTATCATCGGCAATCCTAATTTTTCGAACTTAGACTCTAGTAGCTTATAATCTTCAGCGCTCAACAGATCACTTATGGTCTTTCCATCTTTCATAAAAGCTTTTGACATAAGGCCCATCATTGTCCCCATATCACTCATTTCATTCATATCTATTTCAAAAACAACTTGATCTGCCGCATCGATCGCAGACATCGTACCTGTAGGTAAGAAAAAATCATCTGCTCCTATCATGTGTATCGTACCATACAGATAAGATGGAGCTACAGCATCTTTGCCTTCTATCTTCCATAATAAGCTATTTTCTAGCGGTTGATACGCATTACTATCTTTTGCAGCCATGGCACCCTTAGTAGAACCACATGATGCCAACATCAATAAAGCAAAGCTGAATAATAATCCTTTTGCGATATACATATTAAATTTATTCATAATATATTATTTAATCTTTTTTATTATTGTATCGCTCTTTGTCTCACTACTTCATATAGTATGATACCTGTGGCGATAGATACATTAAGCGAATCAAAATCAGTAGCTTGAGGAATAATAACCTGCGTATCTACTAATCTCATAATATGCGGACCTAGCCCTCTATCTTCAGATCCCATTATGATCGCTATAGGTATAGACATATTTACCTCACTTATAGTTTCCTTAGCACCTAAGTGTGTTGCGATTACTTGCACTCCAAAATCTTGCATATAGCGGATGCTATCCTGAATATTTTTCACTCTACAAAGAGGGATCTTCAATATTGCTCCAGCTGAACTCTTGATAGCATACTCTGTAATACGCGCACTGTCCTTAGCTGAGAATACAATAGCATGCACCCCCATCACATACGCTGATCTCGCAATAGCTCCAAGATTACGCACATCACTTACACCATCTAACATGAGTATTAGTGGTGTCTCTCCTTTTTCGTAAATGAAAGGAAGGATATTCTCTAGATCTTGATATTCGACTGCTGAAATAAATGCAACGACACCTTGATGATCTCGATTACCAGCTAACTCATTAATCTTTCCGCTTGGTACTTTAGATAGCGGAATTTCATATTGCTTACATAGTTTCCTGATTGTGACTTCCACTTCACCTCTCAATTCCTTATTAAGGTACACCTTCTCTAATTCTACTCCGGAGTCAAATGCCTCTACTACTGGATTTCTTCCTATTAAAATTTGATCTTTCAATGGTATTATTTCCTTTTAATAATTAAAATGGGACCAATTATGTCCTTACTCAGCACTCCATAATATTAATGGTGATGCTAGATCGCAACTCTTTTGCCTGCTCTACAACGGACAAAGAACGATGAAACTTTATGGATAATGTCCGTGTTGAGAATTTAATCCGTAGTAAACATACAGTTATTATTACCAATGTTGTAATTTCCAACCGCATTCGATGAGCCTTGTATCGTGGTCATCAAGCATGAGAATTAATTAACAAAACCGCATCTAAATGAAATTATTTACAAGCTTGCTCTTTAGCATCTTTTTATCAATAGGTATCATGGCTCAGAGCCAAGTATCTAGCAAAACAATTCAACATCTATCCGAATCATATGAACAATTAGGCCTCAAAGCCAGTGATATAGAGAATGTTATTGTTGATCACGCTTACACTGATAAAAATGGAGTGAGATTTATCTATCTAATCCAGACACACGAAGGCATTCCAGTCTATAATGCTATCATGACTATTGTGATTAGCAAAAAAGGGAAGATTATTACTACTGGTAATAGATTTATAAGTGATCTAAAATCTAAAATAGCTTCCACCAAATCAGAATTCAGTGCGCAAGAGGCTATCGAACTAGCAGCAACTCACTTCAAAACAGAAACGACTGTATTTCCAACACGAACAGACAGCAAAACAGGGGTGGAATACTTCATGGCTAAAGATCTTGTAAATAAGGAGATTCCTGTCTCGTACAAATATGAAGTAGACGCGGAAGGTAAACTGCATAAAGCCTATGACCTATCTTTAGATATGAAAGCCAATTCTGATTGGTGGAGTATCCGAATAGATGCTGCCACTGGTGAAATATTATCAAAGACCAACTGGACTGTGTACTGTAATCACGAAGGAAGTCACAGTCACGAAAATGAAGAATGCGTAGGTAGCATGGAGCACAATACAAATCACGCCCAAGATAATGCCATCGAATCTAATAGCTCAATATTAAATGACGGTGCTAGCTACAGAGTCTATCAATTTCCTATCGAAAGCCCTAACTATGGTGCTCAGAGTCTACTAGTAAATCCTGCAGACCCTGAAGCATCTCCTTTGGGATGGCATGATATAAACGGATCTGAAGGTGCAGACTACAATACTACTAGAGGTAATAATGTATGGGTTTATCTAGATTCTCTAGCTCAAAATTCTTCTCAAGGTGACGAAGTAAATGGTGGTACGGAATTGATTTTTGATGCGACGCATGATAAAACACTTGAGATTAGAGATAATGTAGAAGCCGCACAAATCAACCTTTTTTATGCTAACAATTTCATGCATGACTTTACCTATCACTTAGGTTTTGATGAGGCTGCTGGAAATTTTCAACATAGAAACTACAGTAACTTAGGAAAACAAGGTGACGAAGTTAATGCTGAAGCCTTCGATGGTTTAAATTTGTATGTACCTATTGTTCAAGACACTATGTTTATTAACAATGCTAACTTTAGTACTCCAGCTGACGGAGCAAGTGGTCGTATGCAAATGTATGCTTGGGAAAATCCTGAAGGTTCATTTTCGATTGAGACACCTATTGAAATCGCTGAACTTGTAACACAAACAGGAACTGCTACATTTGGACCACCCGTAAGCGTAATGTCTGTGTCTGGGAAAGTTGCTCTAGCAATAGATGACAACCCTTCAAATCCAACACAAGTATGCTCTGATATTATCAATCCAGAAGCAATTAATGGAAATGTTGCCATAATAGAAAGAGGTGAATGTAATTTTGATGGAAAAGTACTAAGAGCGCAACAAGCAGGAGCAATCGCCGTAATGATCTGTAATGTATCTGGAGTCGACGGTGGTAATGGTGACGAAACTATCAATATGGGAGCACCTACAGATGGTACTTCAGTAGCAGGTCAAATTGATATACCATCTTTATTTATTCAGAAAAGTATTTGTGACAAGATCAAAGCATCTATTTCTAATGGTATCGACGTAACTGTTACTTTCGAAGAGAGAGATAATGGCCCAAACTTATTAGATGGTTGTTTTGATAATGGTGTGATCGCACACGAATTTGCACATGGAATATCTAATAGACTTACCGCAGGACCTAACAATGTGGGCTGCCTACCTGTCTTTGATGATAATGGCGATGGAAATCCTGACAGAGGTGAGCAAATGGGAGAAGGATGGAGTGATTACTTTTCTTTGATCTCCACTTTAAAAAACAATGACCTAGCCGAAAGAGCAAGAGGTATCGGTACTTACGTAGATGGCGGTAACGCTAATAGTAGAGGAATAAGAAGATTTCCATATTCAACAGATATGACAGTATGTCCATTGACATATGACGACATCATTTCAGGTTCTGTACCACATGGTGTTGGTGAAGTTTGGGCAGCTACTTTATGGGATCTTAATTGGGCATTTATAGAACTATATGGTATTGATGATACTTGGACTGATACCAACTCAGGAAACTTTAGAGCCGCTCGATTAGTGATAGATGGACTAAAGCTACAAGATTGTAGACCTGGATATGTGGATGGTCGTGATGCTATCCTATCTGCTGATTTGATTAATAATGATGGAGATCACCAATGTCTTATCTGGGAAGTTTTTGCTCGTAGAGGAATAGGCTTCTATGCCGTGCAGGGAGAATCTACAGATCACAGAGATAATCAACAAAACTTTGATCCGATGCCGACTTGCATAGAAAAACTAAAAGTAGAAAGAGAGATCGCGCAACTTGTTCAACCAGGAGCTACGCTCCTAGTAAACGCAAAAGCAATCAATCATATTCCAGGAGATGCTGTACAAGTTTTCGTAACAGAAAAACTTGAAGATGGTTTATCTTATGTAGAAGGTTCTGCTCCCTTTCCAGCAACAGTTACTGGAAATGAAGTAATGTTTGACTTAGGAATGATGGAATATCTTGCTGAAGTACCTTTCACTTACAATGTAAAATCAACGACTAGTATCAAATCAGCAACACTAAATTTAGAGGATTTAGAAGATTCTGGAAGTTCATTTAATTTTGTAAATTATAATGAAGGCTTCAATGTCTTTGCGGGTATTAATGGAAGAAATGGCACGAAAGGTTTAGGTGCAGTTGCTCCAGAAACAGAAGTTGATCTAGCACTTATCACACCTACATATGAGATTCCAAGTGATCCAGAAGTGTTACCAGCTCTTAGATTTTGGCATAAGTTTGATTTGGAGCCTTTTGCTGATGCCGTATTCATAAGTATATCCACAGATGGTGGCAATAACTGGATTTACGTAACAGACTTTCTTAAAAATGGATACACACACGATATCCAATATGGGACATTTGCCATCCCTGCTTTGAGAGCTTTCTCTGGCAGTACTAATGGCGAATTTATAGATAGCTACATTGATCTATCTGCTTATAAAGGTGAAGATATCTTAGTTAGATTCAGACTAGGTTCAGATGATAACACTGCTGCAGACGCTGAGTTTTCTGGTTGGATCGTGGATGATATCGAACTTATGGATCTAAAACTATATAATGTAGAAACATGTATAGGCACCGTAAACAATTTAGACCAAGAGTGTAATCCTAACACTACTATCATCGTGGATTCAAGCTTAGCTATCGATACTAAAGATGCCACAAGTGATATCTATGATATGATAGTATATCCTAATCCAGCAAAATCTAAACTATACTTAGATGTATCTTCTCCTATAACGGAAAACGTACAAATTAAACTAACGAGTGTAGATGGAAGGCTCATCAGATCATCTACTACACAGCTCAACAATAATGTGCAGACTATTGGATTCAATATTCTAAATCTGGACAAAGGAATGTATCTCATCCAAGTGCAATCTGAAAATGGATTAAGCACAAGAAAATTTGTAAAGAACTAAGTAATATGTATTCGTTCTTATTTAAAGTATAACCGCAACGAAAAAACGACTGCATCATTGATGTAGTCGTTTTTTTTTTGCTGTACTCAAAACAATCCGAAGCAGTAGAATCGAAAAAAGCAGCTATCTCAGATAGCTGCTTTTGTATTTCTTGCTAAGATTGAATTAGCTTAATGTTGTTGTTCTTGTTTGCTTAATGAGAAGCTCTATCGTTTTATTGAGGTTTCTGATTAGGCTAGATTGATCATTCATCTTTGTCTGCATATCCTTTATCTCATCGTGTAGTGCATTACGCTCATGCGTAGGACAGGATACAAAACTTGAGATAACAGACTCTACTTTCCATACTTCTTGTACATCATCTCCTTCTACTATATATGGTTCATAGTAGTTGTTATCTGAGTGCAATTCCAATGTGCCATTAATTCTAAGGTTATTCACTACCCTCTTCACTAATACTTCAGATTGAGTTACTATAATATATACTTGATTAGATCTAAGGCTTCGATATTTCATTTCCGGATCTACGTAAGAGCAGACTACCTTATCAGAAGTGTATAGAGTCGGCTCCATACTGTCACCCGATACATCAAAGCATCTATGTGTGCCTTGCTGGTATTTATATCCTGGCAATGCGAATGTCGGTAGCTCTTGTAGGTAAGTCGTACAGCTTAGATGATCATGATACCCAGCTTGTGCTGATACAGGCACATATGCTATACGCTCTTCTTGTTCATTATTAGTAATGACCGTAAGTATGCCTCCATCGATAGATGTATTAAGCATTTCTCCAAGACCACTAAAAAGAAAATTAGGATTTAGGTTATACGCTTCTATCGCTTTTCGAACAAGCTCTAGAGTTACATCTCTTTTAAGTTTTAGTATCTCCCCCATACTCTGAGGTTGAAATTCCAGATTCTGCGAAAACTGACGTATCGATCTGATACGGCCTTGTTCTTTGAGAAAATCTACACACTGCGCAAATCTCTTGGTTACGATACTATTCATTATACAAAGTTGTGGATTGAGTAGTTTTCGATTTTCTGATCTCCATTCTGAAAGAGCCCATCTAAACGAGACATAAATATATATAGAATTTTTATAATATATCTTATATATAGAAATATTATTTAATATGATTTTCCCTTCTCTCTTGATAATCATATCTAAACAAATTAAGATTTATCGTATATTTTTTTATTAATTATATAATGCATTGAAAATTATTTACTCTTTTCTCCTGAGTATTAAGCAATTAAGAAATTAAAATCAGAGGTATTTTGAATGAATTGAAGGGAAGGTATAATTCCTATGACGTGCAAAAAGGAAGCAAATTTCAATATGCAATTTGCACTTCATCACACCGAAAAAAAATAATCGGTACTTATACGAGAAGTATTTTGACTAGAAGTGACAAATACACTTTTAGATAATTACTAACTCAACCCAACCTAGAAAATTACTTGTGAAAATTTATTGTGATATACTCTATTGTGGATTCGCAAAATCGCTAATGCGGTTGATCATCTACTTAAAATAAAGCCTTTAATCCTTTGCGATATATTAGACCTCCTTATTGAAAATCGGAAGAAAGGGATGGCCCCAAATATAATTTCAAACTAATTATTACTTAGCATTTATATCTAAACTTATAATTACGATCTAAATTTTGATTGACTTAGACATTACTCAACTTACCATTATTTTAGGGTTCATTTTTAGCAAATAGATGCATTACCTGTTCTGAAATAAATACTTACTACGTATATGCCTAAGCGCTTTTCTTCTTCTTAGCTGCTTCGATACTTGCCTTCAATGCATCCATAATATCAACTACAGGAGCTGCGTCTTCCTCTTCGGATATCGTAACAATCTCCTTGCCGCTGATCTTATCATCGACTAACTCCATCAATGCATTTTTGTATCTATCCGTAAAATCTATTTCACTAAATGGCTTTTCTAGAGAAGCCACCAAGGTTTGCGCTAAATCTAATTGCGCTTGATCGACTTCTACTTCAGCCAGATCTGGCACGTCATCTATACTTCGTAGTTCATAAGGATAACGTAACTTATACATTACAAGTCCTTGCTTATGCGTTTTCATAAGTACCACATCTTCTCGATCTCTGAGGATTATTCTACCGACTCCAGCCTTGCCTGATTTTTTTAGTGTCTGACAAAACAAACTGAAGGTCTTTTGCGCTACCTCTCCATTTGGGCCTACAAAATAGACCGCTTCATATCTACTTGCTGGCACTTCATCCATATCTACAAAAGCCTCGATATCAATTGCCTTTGTACTTTTTAGTTTGAGAGCTGAAAGTTCTTCTGGCTTCAGCACTACATATTGATCTGGTTCGTACTCGTATCCTTTTACGATATCGCCATACGGTACTTCTTCTTCACAGCTGGCGCAGACCTTCTTATACTTGACACGTCCATGATCTTCATTATGCAGCTGTTTAAAGCTAATATTACCTTTGCTCTCTACCGCATTAAATATCTGAATAGGTATGCTTACTAACGAAAACCTAATGTGCCCTTTCCATACTGATCTCATAGCCAATGTGTTTATTATACTGTGATTGTATAGCTATAATCACGCCTAAATGGAAAATTTCTTTACTTTGAGTTCATATTTTATTACTTACAAAGCCTATAAAGGGCAATATTACTGATGTACATATCAAAATTAATATTAACTTGTAAGCTAAATACTGATGAGAATGAATAGGATTATGAGAACTCTCGCTGTAGCTATATGTCTAGTTATCAGCGCAATATCTGTGAATGCCCAAGAAACTATCAAAGGAAAAATCAATGATGGCCTTCTAAATGATGTACTTATAGGCGCAAATGTGACCATAAAAGGGACAACCATTGGTACCGTAACAGAAATAGACGGTACGTTTGAATTAAAAACTACTCAAGCATTTCCCCTTATATTAGAAGTAAGCTACTTAGGCTACGAAACCCAAGATGTGCCAGTCAGTGCACCTGGACAATATGTAGATGTAACGCTTTCTGAAAGCTCAGTAACAATTGTTGAAGTAGAGGTAAAAGCCAGTAGAATATCGGAAGCCAATAAGAAGACAGCACTTACGGTTGAGTCTTTAGATGTACTTGCGATTAAAGAAACCGCATCATCGAACTTCTATGAAGGTCTAGGAACTCTTAAAAATGTAGATTTAACGACTGCATCTCTCGGGTTCCAAGTTATTAACACTAGAGGATTTAACAGTACTAGTCCAGTAAGGTCTTTGCAGATCATTGATGGAGTCGATAATCAAGCTCCGGGTCTCAACTTTTCATTAGGTAATTTCTTAGGATCATCTGAACTAGATGTACTTAAAGTGGATCTTATAGTTGGTGCCAGTAGTGCGTTCTATGGTCCAAATGCGTTTAATGGTGTAATCAAAATGGATACTAAAAATCCTTTCTTTCAACGAGGTTTATCCGCATCTATTAAAGCTGGAGAAAGAAATATGTTAGAGACAGCTGTAAGATGGGCTGATAGCTTTAGTAATAAAGATGGAAAGCCTTGGATGGCTTACAAAATAAATGCAAGTTATCTAGATGCCGATGATTGGGAAGCTGAAAATTACGATCCCATAACAGAATCTAAAGTTGCTTCGTCTAACCCTGGTACATTTGATGCTGTAAATATTTACGGTGATGAATATCAATCTAGGTCTGATTTTTCTGACCCAAGTTTTTTAAAGCAACCTCAAGCTGGATTAGGAGTAGTATATAGAACTGGTTACCAAGAAAGTGACCTAGTAGAATACGATACCAAAAATCTTAAAACTAACGGTGCATTACATTTTCGCTTAAATCCAGAAGCAGAACACGAAAGTCCTGAACTTATATTCTCAGGAAGCTATAGTAACGGATCGACTGTTTATCAAGGTGATAACCGTTTCAGGTTAAAAGACATCCAATTCTATCAACTACGAACAGAATTGACAAAAAAGAATAAATATTTCTTGAGAGCTTACATGACTCATGAAGATGCAGGCAATAGCTATGACCCATACTTTACTGCATTACTTTTACAG
>CALKJD010000136.1 GCA_937995755.1 uncultured Saprospiraceae bacterium
CTTAGAGGTACATTATCATTGCTATATCTAACAAAAACGACTGGATTAGATTCTCCTTTCTGATCTATTTCCAGACCTGCACGTCGTATAGCTGCTATGGCATTAGGATGAAACGCGGTCTCCTCAGTACCACCAGAATAGCAGATCGCATCTATACCATAATGGTAAGATGCCACCTGACCCATTATCTGTGATATCTGACTTCTACGCGAGTTGTGAGTACATACATAGTTGAGTATGATAGTCTTTTCATTGTCTATTCTTGACTGCACGTAATCTATAACTACCTGCAATATATCTCTACGGTCTTTTGATATTGACTGTGTATCCAAATCTTCAAAATACATTTGCAGTGACGGTATAAGTCTTCCTTTCATTTTTTTATTCTTTACCTAGCAACATCCTCCACCCGGAGTACACGTATTCGCTGGCGCTGCTAAATTTGTTAAATCTAATTTTACTTTCTCCGGAATACCACATGCATCTGTAGCTAAGCAAGCAGTCTGCTTACTCGATAAAACAAAATCTTTTCCATCGAACTCCAAACCATACTTCTGTATACTATCTGTGCCTTGGTACTCCACTTCTACTTCATGATTTCCGATACCTAGCTTATCTTGTGACAAGTTAATAATCTTCAAAAGTTTTTCTGGATGTATTCTATGATCGTAATCATCCGCTGACCATAACTGGAACGATACTTTCTTTTCTATTCTCTCGGTTCCTCCGCAATCAATAAAGTGCTTAGAGATTTCCCCTACTTCTGTCACATGAAAATGAGACTCTACATATTCTCCATTTGGCAATCTAAAGTTGACTCCTGTTGCGGTTTCTAATTGTGATTTTACTTCTTGTAATTTCATAACAGTATTATTTTTAATGTTGAGGTAAATGAAACGTTATTATTAAACTGAATATCTGAAGGATACTTTAACAACAGCTTTCATCCTTATTCTTAAATAGTTGGAAAAAATTAGAAATCAAATCTGCGACTTCAGACCAAACCTTTCCATTGATACAGTAACAAACTTTTGTACCATCAATATTACCTTGGATCAGACCAACGGATTTCAGTTCGCGTAGATGCTGAGATATAGTAGGTTGCGCTAGTCCAATCTCATCCACAAGTTCACCACAGATACAGCCCTCAGTCTTGAGTATATGTTCTAGTATAGCGATCCTAGCTGGATGTCCCAGTACCTTTGCCGCACTAGCAAGATGATTTTGCTCTATTGTAAATATTTCAGATTTCGTAATTCCCATAGCTATTAAATGTATTATTGCAATATTACGATTAATGAAGATGTAGTGCAAGTATTTATCACATATTTTTATACACGCACCTTGGCTTTCAATCATATTGGACTACATCAAGCACATATTTTAATTAGACAATCACTCAAAAGCAAAAAAAATGTATCTTGATTTTTTACTAGGATAAAAACATATTGATGAAATACTCTACTACCCTTCTTTTCGCTCTATTATCATTCTTTTTGGCGGCTAACTTATCAGCACAGGAATGCAATGGTGAATACCTCTATCATGATATAGGAGAACAAATTTTTACCATTCCAGGACTTCCAAATGAGTCCTTATTAGTTGAAATCGAACTAATAGGAGGAAACGGTGGAAATTACACGTCCGAAGTCGATCCAGTTATGAATGGAGGAGACGGTGCTTTGATGAGAGCTTCTTATATCTTAAACGGAGGGGACGAGCTATTCGTAATCGTAGGCGCTGATGGTAATAACGGTATAAATGGTGCTGGTGGCGGCGGCGGCGGATCTGCCGTGATTCTAAATGGAACTGATGTCCTCATAGCTGCTGCTGGTGGTGGTGGAGCTGGGCGACTTCAAGAAGGATTTGGAGGCCAAGCGTCAACTAATAGTATGGCTAATGGAGGTCTAGGACAAAATGCTTCAGGTGGAGGAGGTTTCAATGAAGAAGGTATGAATGGTTCGTCAGGTACTAGTGGTGGAGCCGGTACATTGATTAGCATGGGCCTTGGCGGTACTGGAGGCGCAGGTGCTGGAATTGGCGGAGTCGGTTTCGGTGGCGGCGCAGGTGGATCTGGCAATTTTGGTGGCGGCGGTGGTGGATATCAAGGTGGTGATGGTGCTAACGGAATTGAGGATAACCATGGTGGCATGGGAGGCAACTCTTATATCACTGAGCAATACCATTCTCAAGTGCTATTCACTTCTGCAGGTGATAATGGAGGAAATCAATTTAATGAAGCTTACTTTTATATCTTGATTAATTGCCCACCTGATTCATTAGAACTTTCTGTAGATACGCAATTTGATCCTTTTTGTGTTGACTCAGCAGATGGTCGTATAGAAGTATCTGGCTCAGGAGGTTTTACTCCCTATACTTATTCTATTAATGATGGAGAGTCTCAAGATAACGGTCTATTTGAAAACCTGGACGCTGGTACTTACACAATTGTAGTCGAAGATGCTAATCAAAGTACTGCAAGCATGGAAATCACACTAATCGAACCTTCTCCATTACTCATAGATGAAATCGTAGTGACAGACGCTTCATGTAATGGGGCAAGTGATGGTCAGTTAGAAATAATGGCAAGCGGAGGTACCTCAGCATTATATTATACGTATAGTCTAGATGGTGCTCCGTTTCAAGAATCGATGTTCTTTACAGATCTATCTGCAGGCAACTACCATATAGTTGTCCTTGATGATCTCTCATGTACTGTAGAAGCAGATATATCAATCAATGAAGATGATGCAATACAAATTTCGATAACTGACCAAACCAATGTTAGCTGCGAAGAAAGTGAAGTTGGTTCCGTAACACTGTCAGCTACAGGTGGCCAAGGCGGATTTTCGTACTCATTGGATGGCATCAACTTTCAAGAATCAGATACTTTTAGCAATCTTTCACAGGGAAATTATTCTGTTTTTGCCATGGATAGTGTTAACTGTACTAACACATTAGACTTTTCGATCGGACGCATAGATTCATTTTCTTACGTCGTAGTAGATATAACGGATAGTAGTTGTGATGGAGCAGACGGAAGCGTCAATGTACTTGCAACTGGTGGCACTGGTACCTTCTCCTATGCTATCGATGATATTACCTATCAGACCAGCGGTACGTTTACTGATTTGGCGACTGGTATATATACCATAACTGCTAAAGACTCTATCGGATGTTTTCAAGATTTGGAGATTACTATAGGTAAGGCAGGTACTTTTCTTATCGACGCGACTACAAGTAATCCAATTTGCTTAGAAGGGATGAACGGATTCGTAGACCTTTCATTAGATAGTTCTGATGGACCATACACTTTTCAATGGGAAGGCGAAGGAGTGGTACCCCATGCTGAAGATCAATTTAACCTAGGAGCAGGCATCTATTCAGTAACAGTCACAGATACCAATGGATGTAGCGTGAAAGAGGAGTATGAATTACTCCTAGGACTTACTCTCTCCATAGAACTGACTGATATAGAGCATCCTAGTTGCCTCGGATCCTCTAATGGCTCTGTAATACTAACTGCCGGAGATGGTGAATCTCCCTATACATATACCGTAAATGGCTCAACTAATATTACAGGTGAATTCAATGGTATTCCTCCTGGCATATATCAGGTGGATGTCTCAGATGTAAACGGTTGTACAGGCGCAACATCATTTACCATAAACGAATCAGATTCTACATTTCTATTACAAGTTACCGACCAATCTGATATAATTTGTAATGGAGATACCTCAGGTACTATAATGTTAATAGCAGAAAATACTTCTGGACTTATTTTTTATACCGTCGCTAATAAGACTAATACTAGTGGTGATTTTACTGGCTTACAAGCAGGTAATTATACGGCTACCGCTACTGACCAAAATGGATGTTCTGCAGAAGTTGCTGTGTCTCTTACAGAACCTACAGAAGTTACTCTCGTTGTGGATACTCTTATTCATGTAAGCTGCAATGGTGGAAATAACGGAAGTTTCAATTATTATATCGAAGGTGGTATTGCACCCTATTCTGTATCTGATGGAATCACTCAATTTGATCTAATAAATAACGAAAGTATTTTAGAAGAAAATAAAGAAGCAGGTGCCACTGAACTAGAAATAACGGATACAAATGGATGTGTTAGTAATGTTACTATAACCGTCACAGAACCAGATACTATAGCATTTGTAGTCAACAATCTACTCTCTGTAACATGTAATGGAGCTAGCGATGGACAAATTTCATACATGGTAGTTGGAGGAACATCTCCCTACACCCTAATACAAGAAGAAGGTGATACAGTAGTAATTTCTAATAGTGAAATGATTATTAGCAACGAAGTAGGTGCAGGAACTTACCCTATAGCCATCATTGACTTCAATGGCTGTACCGCCCAAACGACATTCACTTTACCAGAACCAGAAGTACTTGTATTTGACAATATCATAATCGTGGACAGTGACGAGTCAGGCTCAGGCTCGATTACTATAGAAGCCTCAGGAGGAACAGAACCTTACGCATATCGATTAAATGAAAATACCGATCTACAGTCAGATCCTTTTTTCTCCAATTTATCCGAAGGAAACTATAACGTGACCGTCATCGATGCAAATGGTTGTGCTATTACAACATCCGCCACAATAATCACAACTGATGTTACTGACATATCCAGTGACGTACTCAATCTTTCTGTATGGCCTAATCCTACTGCACAATTCATCAACATTCATATGGATGTAAAAGAAATGATACAGATGAATATTCGTATTATAGATATCCAAGGTAAATCAGTAATGGAAGTGAATCCAGAAATCGTTCTTGGCAATCAGAATATACTTCTAGATCTAGACAAACTAAATTCTGGATTATACATGATAGATATAGCAACTAACAAAGGTCACTTTACGAAGCGAGTTATTGTACAACAATAATTCTCAAAAATATATGTACGAAGCAACCGGTTGATCGAAAATGATTAGGTACTACTAACGAATACTTAGTAGTACCCTACGAATAGTTGTTTAGATATTTTACGATACTCTAATCCATTTTCTTTGAGGCATAATCAAACTCAATCATAAAATGGAACACAATACTCCACCTCGTAAAAAAATTATAAACGCTAGCAATTCGATATATTGGAAAGCTGGATTTATATTCCTGCTGATGTTATTATTGATGATACCTAATGGTATGATCCAATCTTTAATTAAAGAGCGTCAAAACACCAAGCATCAAGTACAAAATGAAATAGCTAGCAGCTGGGGAAATAGACAAACCATTAGTGGACCGATACTCGCTGTACCCTACACGATACTCCATAAAGCTGCAAAAGAAGAAAACGATTGGAATACCGAACATGTCTACTATCTCGCTCCAGAACAAGTAGAAATAAAGGCGGACATTGATTCAGAGATAAGAAAGAAAAGTATCTATGAAGAAGTTCTATATACTTCTGGATTGGATATCGATGGATCTTTTAACATAGACGAAATTCCAAATATAGACCTTGAGACTATCCACTGGGATAAAGCTTCAATCATTTTGGGAATATTTGACCCAAGCGGTATCAACGCCAATGTAGCACTCAAATGGGATAATAAAACAATGGGCATGTCACCTGGATCGTCTCACACCGATGCTGTAACCGATGGCATACATGCTAATCTAGATCTCACTGCACATCACGAAGGTATTACTACTTTTGAAACACAACTTGATCTTCGTGGACATTATCATATCTACTTTGACCCCACTGCCAAAAACACTTCAATCAGCATGACATCGGATTGGCATTCTCCAGGTTTTGTGGGAAAAATACTAGCGGACAGTCATGAAATAAGTAGTACTGGATTTACCGCTAACTGGAAAGTATCAGAATATAGTAGATCAGTGCCTACGGTATGGACCAATACCCAACATAAAATCGGACGAAGTAATCGATCATTTGGAGTAGAGTTAATCCAACCTGTAGATCAATATCAGCAAAATATGCGTAGTGCAAAATATGCTTTGTTAATTATCAGTCTTTCATTCTTGGCATTCTTCTTTTTCGAAATCATGTACCGTAAGAAGGTTCACCCTGTCCAATACACTTTCATTGGCTTAAGCTTATCCATCTTTTATTATTTACTATTATCTATATGTGAGCACCTTGGATTCGATATCGCCTATATGATCGCTACGACTTCAGTAATTGCACTCATCTTGGCATATAGTAAATCCATACTTCAAAATGGCAAATCGATATGGATTCTAGGTGTTATTCTCATTCTTATATACAGTTATATTTTCGTATTACTTCAGCTCGAAGAGTTTGCATTAATTGCTGGATCTATTGGATTATTCTGCATACTCGCATTGGTAATGTATCTGAGTAGAAACGTAGATTGGTATAATATGGGAAAAGAAAATCCTCAAGCTAAAATCGCTTAAGCGGTATCAATCCTCTAGGAGAGTTAACATATTATAGCAACAATAATATTGCAGAATGTAAATGTCGTTTGTCTTTTGGATAGACGACATTTCATTATTGCGCCTTTGATCCCCGCTAAATACTTACTTTCGCGTAACTACCAATAAAAGTTATTCGTTATATTGGTATCATAAAAAAAATAAATGCTTGAATTCTTAGAAGACATTGGAGATATAATCTTTGGAAATAAACGGCTTGATGTTTACAGACACTTTGCGCAACGTAAAGACTTCAGAGTTAAACGAAAGCATAATCCTGAGTTACTTCCTATCGATATCTTGAAGATGGAATTATTCAAAGAAAATCGTAAGAAGCGAGCCATCAAAGGTATGATCTATAGAAAAGAAACTGACTTAGACATTTTAAGTCAAATTTTTGATCTACATCATTATAATGATTTAGGCAAAAAATCTACTACTGTGTATACCTATGAGAATGACGATATGCATATTCCATATTTCATCATCACTCCCAAAAGCAACTTTGGTAAATTAGGCAGTATTTTTTCATCTTCTGAATGGGCAGACGTAAACAAAGATTTTGCGAGTAGTTTCGATGTTAAAACGGATGACATCAATGATATGCAAATGATGCTTACGATTCAATTTGCAGAAGTTATGCTAAACCTTAAAGACTTCACAGTAGAGGGAAATGGAAAGCATATTGCCATATACAGGAAAAATCACACCACAGATATTATCGATATGGACAACGTCTACAACGATGGATTAGAACTGATGGATATTATACTTCACGACCACAGTAAGGAGATGATATAAATTTCTGTTGATGATTAGAGATCGTAAAGCTGTCAGAAATATAATAGTCGTTTATATAGTGCTGTATGCTATAGTTGGATTTATTATTACTCCTGATTATGGATTTAGTGTAGACGAAAAAGTCCAACGGATGCATGCAGTGATCGCTTCTCACTATCTAGAGGATATCCTGAATACAAACTTTGATTGCATCGATCAAGAATATGAACAAAACTATAGAGAATACAATCAGCGATTCTATGGTAATAGTTTTCAATTTATAGCATTATCACTTGAGTGTAATTTGGGTTTAGATACTTGGAAAGACATATATCTGATTCGCCATTATATGGTATTCATTCTATTCCTGCTGTCCATTATAGCTCTGTACTTACTATTAAGTAAACTGGTTAATAATTATTGGATTGTATTGATGGGTATCCTCCTTTATACTTTACACCCAAGAATATTTTCACACAGTCACTATAATCCAAAAGATCTTGTACTCCTAGCCAGTTATACAATCTGTCTTGCATCACTCTATGCCGTATATGCGCGTAGGGCGTACAAATGGATAGCGTTGCATGCAGTGCTAGTTGCATTACTAATCACCGTACGCCTTCTTGGAGTAATCATGATTCCTATCACGATCATAATGATCATTATAAAATATCGATCTGATTATAAATCAATATTATCTAAATCGACTTTATTTCTCATACTATCAATACTGACAACCATTGCAATCTGGCCATTATTATGGGAACATCCATTAGACAATTTCATATGGGCCTTTCAAAATCTAAGCAGATTTCCTTGGCTTAAAGATTTAATCTACTTCGGTGAAGCAATACCTTCAGTCGATGCCCCTTGGCATTATTTATTTGTTTGGATAGGAATTACCACTCCTATACTGTTTCTAATATCATGCATTGCAGGAGTGCTATACAGCCTCACCGATACGATTAAGAATAAGTTGCAAACTAAATTTCACACTTATGTATTGATGGCCGGTGGAGGACCAGTCGTAGCTGTACTCTTATTTAATTCTATACTTTATGGCGATTGGAGACACCTATATTTTATCTATGGAGCGATCGTAATTCTAGTCGCAGTATTCTTTCAATATTTGTATTGCTCACATAGAAAAATTTTCAAGTTGATCTGTATTGCTTTTGGTTTACAATGCATGATGACTATTTCTTGGATCGCGAATAATCATCCTTTTCAATTCAATTATTTTAATGCAATAGCTCAAAATGAGTTAGGCAGATGGGAACAAGATTATTGGGGTCTTAGCTTCAAGGCAGCAATGGAGAAAATAGCCGATGACTTTGTACCGTCTAATGAAACTGTAATAGTCGCTTCTCCAGATTTTTCTGCATATGGCGGCTATCAATTATTAAATAAAGACCAGAAAGATAAGATCACGTATTCTTGGGTACCCGAAGAAGCCGATTACTTTATTACAAACTATCGTTTTCTTGAAGAAGTGGACAAAATGAAATCACAAGATCCACTTTACGATAGCTTGATATATCAATTTAAAGTCGATGATGTACCTATTATGAGTATCTACAAAGTACCTAAAGAAATACAACGATAATAAGCATAAAAAAGCCCTTACAGATTTACTGTAAGGGCTTTTATGTTTTTGTCATTGAGCTTAGGCTCTATGCTAATTAATGATAAGCAGAGTTATGCGCCAAAGTGTTTCCACAAGTTCCACATGCAGTAGCAGATCCTGCTCCACCAGAACATCCATTATTACATGTATAATGCCATACTCCATCAGCATTTTGTGCTGGTTCTGCTATACTTGGATTAGGTATTGCTCCTGGAGTTACATTTACACCTTCTGTCCCAGGAGGTATCATAGTCGAACTTGTCGTTGGTACTGTAGACGCTGGAACATCATGATATGTTGTATTGTGAACTAATGTCGTTCCACATTCACCACAAGCAGTTGCTGATCCTGCACCACCACTATGTCCATTAGGACATGTGTAATGCCAAACACCTAATGAGTTTTGTGCTGGCTCTGGAGCTTTTGCTGGAGCCGCAGGCGCTGCAGGTTCTGCTGGAGCCACATAGTTAGGATCAAGGAGTGCCGCAGGCCTTTCTGGAGCGCTATTACATGCCACTACTGTAAATAATGTTAATACGAATAAGTATTTGATATACTGCATATTGTTTCTATTTAATAATTCAACTCGCAAGGTAATGATAAGTTTTCAAATTAAATATCTAATCTAGAAAGCTTAACGCGATCTGAATGAGAATGTGTAAGGGCCACGACTCCTACTTAGACTTACTCGCTTAACTTGATGACAATTGAGCCCTTTCTTAACTCAATCCAATGAGACTTGGAAACAGCACAACTAGTATTAATACCAATATCTGAATCACTAAGAAAGGAATGACACCTCTATAGATCATCGATGTCTTCAGTTCTGGAGGTGCGACACCTTTAAGGTAAAATAAAGCAAAGCCAAATGGTGGTGTAAGAAATGAAGTCTGCAAATTGAGTGCAAGCAATATACCTATCCACACCAGATCAATATCCATAGCTACAAATATCGGAGTCACCACGGGTACTATAATGAAGATGATTTCAATAAAATCTATAAAGAATCCGGCCACGAAGACTACAACCATCACTAAGAACAAAAACATCATCGGACTCAATGCAGATTGCTCGATCAAATCTACTAAGTATCTATCTCCTCCCAATCCGCGGAATACCAATGCAAAAGTAGTCGCTCCTAATAGTATCATAAATACCATACTTGTCAATCTGGTCGTCTCCTTGCATACTTCGGACAACTTACTCATACTAAATTGACCTTGCGACATGGTAAGTATGATAGCACCCAATGCTCCTACTGCTGCAGCCTCAGTTGGAGAGGCTACACCGGCAAATATCGACCCTAATACCGCTATGATTAAAAGCATCGGCAACACAAATGCTTTCACTACTTTCTTCCCAAAATCTTCGGACTTAAATTTTGCGATCTCCTCGTCTGGAATTGCTGGTGCACTCTCAGGATACAACTGTGCATATATGGCGATATAAGCGATATAGGCAACTACCAATATCAATCCTGGTACTACAGCCGCTGCAAATAGGTCACCGACAGAAACATTGAGTACACTACCCAATAACACCAGTACTACTGATGGAGGAATGATCTGCCCTAATGTCCCAGACGAAACAATGGCTCCAGCAGCCAACTCAGGCTTATAGTTTCTTCGAAGCATAGTGGGTATACTGATCAATCCCATAGTAATCACAGTAGCTCCTACGATCCCAGTACTAGCTGCGAGTAAAGCACCAACGATAACTACAGATATAGCCAGCCCACCTTTTATCTTTCCAAATAGTATAGCCATCGTATTGAGCAGATTTTCCGCTAGACCAGATTTCTCTAGCATCAACCCCATAAAAATAAAAAGAGGTACCGCTAGTAGAACGTAGTTTTTCATAGTCCCCATAATCCTCAAGGGAAGTAGATCCAAAAAGTCTGGCACTAAAAAGTATCCAACTAAAATAGATAATCCTGCTAAGGTAAATGCAACTGGATATCCGACGAGAATCAAGATAAATATCACTGCGAATAATATCAATGCCACTATCTCTGTATCTATCATCAATTCCATACTATGACTGATTTGAATGAAACGATATGATCGTTTGCGCAGATCTATATATAACAGCTACACCTTGGAGTAACAATAAAACAAAACCTAAAGTCATGCAATACTTTATAATATATCTCGCTGGTAATCCACCTGGATTAGGCGAACCTTCGTTCATCAGCCAACTATTCGTGGCATAGTTGTATGAGCTATGAATCAATATCAAACACCATGGCACCAAAAACAATATAGTACCGGTAAGGTTGATCCATGCTTTAGTTTTAGGAGATCGATCTGCATACCAAAGATCTACACGAACATGTTGATCCTCTTGCAAAGTATACGATGCTCCTAATAAAAATATCATCGCAAATAGATGCCATTCTAATTCTATCACCCAAGTCTGCGTAGTATTTAAAGCATACCGCATAAATACATCGATGCAAATAATTATCACCAATAGTACATTGATGTAACTACTCTTCTCTCCTATCCAACGGATACTGGATTCTATGGCTTTGATGATTGCTAGCATTGGTATATTATTCAATATTCATTATCGACATTAGATACTATTTGGAGTGCATTTTATGGTTTATTTTCAAGTGAAAATTTCAACTACAATGATCTACTTCACTATACTTTCGCCACTGTCACAGTGATCAACTTACTCACTGGCGTTCTACTGCCTCTCGCAAAATTATCGATATGTACTAGTGGATTTGCTTCTGGGAAATATGCTCCCAAACATTGATTCGGAATATCATAAGGCACTACTCTAAAACCAGAAACAGATCTTTCGCTGCCTTGAAAATAACTAGTAATGTCTACCCTATCATCTGTCTTTAGTTGTAATCGCTTCATATCAGGCTTAGACATCATCACGATTCGACGATCCCCAGAAATCCCTCTATATCTATCATCCAATCCATAAATCGTAGTATTGTACTGATCATGAGATCGGATAGTCATTAGGTGAAACTCATTATCTTTCAATTCGTTAGGCGGCAGACCTACTACTGAAAAATGTGCTTTAGCATCTCCTTTCCGGAATCTTCTATCTCTTGCAGGATTAGGTAAATAAAAACCTTTACCGACTCTTACTCGCTCATTATAATTATCAAATCCTGGAATTACTTTTTCTATCTTATCACGAATG
>CALKJD010000137.1 GCA_937995755.1 uncultured Saprospiraceae bacterium
AAAAAGCAGTTTCATTTTCTAGGTGAAACTGCTTTTTTGCGTTAATGTATTAGAATAATGGATGTCATGAGTTACTCAATCTTTATTGGCTCCATCACTTTAAATATTTTCACATTGAGTCCTTTTATCAATTCTTGGAAAACTTTGTAGTCACCTTGAACGAAGTCATTAACGGCAGTGATCGTTTTATTGGCTTCTACTCTAGCATTATCTGCAGCTCTCATTGCGTTTTGACCTGGCTTTTCCCAAGACGATCCTATATATCTTCTTGCAGTCTGAAGTCTAGCGTTGAGATTGTTTGGATTTCGCTGTATTCCTTTCAAACCTTCTGCATCCATGAATAGATTAGATAAACTATCCAGACTACTCGAGATTTTGCCCATTTCTTTTTTTAGATTTTTCTGTAAAGTATCTTCTTGCATCTCAATGATTTTTTTGCTGAGTTGAAGTGATTTTTTAGCTTCTTTTATTTGATCAAAACTTTCCTTCGCTGCAGTGATCACTTTGTTGAAAGCTTCAGTTTCTTTATTAATGGCATTACGTGATGCATCGGTGACTTTACTTCTTGGATCAGATTTCACATTAACCATACTGCTATCTGTAGAGTCTCCGTATGCTATTATTATTTTGTAGTTGCCTGGCATCACTTTAGTACCTCTTGGTTTGTCTGCATCTTTTTTACGATCTCTTCGTGAAGGGCCTTGAATACCATCTCTTTCAAAATTCCATGAGATACGATTCATGCCATCTTCTAGCTTACGTGTAAATGTTCTTATAGTATCCATTTTACTATCTAGTACATAGAAAGTAGCCTTGTCTTTAGGTTTTTTGTCTTTCCGTTTTTCACCTTTATGTTCTTTGGTAGCAGATTTTTTGTCTTTCTTTTTATCATTAGCTTTTGCAGACTTGATTTGGTCCTCTTTAGACTTTGTAGTTGGCTTTTTCCAGATACTCATTACTGCACCACCGCGCTTATTTTCTCCTACAAATTCCCCTTGAGCTATAAATCGGATACCATCGTATGAGCGATAGTTGTTTTGATAAGAATCAGCAATAGGGAAGAGTTTCATGTCAGCATTAAGTGTAAGGATTCCATCTGTGGCCATCACTCTGAATGGACGAATGTCATCTAATATCCAAAACGATCTACCAAAAGTACCTATGACTAGGTCGTGCTCTCTTGGGTGTATTTTAAGATCAGATACTTGTACTGCAGGAAAGCCTTCCGTCCAATGAGTCCAACTCTGTCCTTTGTTGAATGAGATGTAGAGTCCAGAGTCTGCCCCTAGAAAAAGTAAGTTGGGTTCGATAGGATCTTGTACGATACATTGCACAAAGCTCTTAATCTGATTGCCATTTGCTATTCGTTTCCATGTTTTGCCGTAATCAGAAGTTTGGTAGGCGTGAGCCTCATAATCGTTTTGTCTATAGTTGTTCAATGCAACGAATGCTTCCCCAGCATTTTTTTGTGAGACCTCTATTTGATTGATCCAACTATTTTTCGGAGCGGTTTTAATATTTATTATTGTATTGGTCCATGTTTTTCCACCGTCTCTAGTTACTTGGATATTACCGTCGTCGGTGCCGGCCCAGATCACTTGGTCGTCCACTGGACTAGGAGCTATAGTAACTATAGTCGTGTAGTTTTCTGCTTGAGTAGCATCTATTGTGAGTCCACCACTTTTATCTTGGTGCTGCTTAGTAGTATCGTTAGTGGTAAGATCTTCTGAGATCTTGATCCAGCTTACGCCACAGTCGGTAGAGTAGTGTACATATTGACTGCCGAAGTATATACCGCAATCATTATATGGATCTTGAGCGATAGCAGCATTCCAATTAAATCTATATGGATCGTCCAATCCTTCTATGGGTTTGGCTGCTCTTACTTCTCCGGTCTCTCTATCGTAGAATCCTACATTTCCACCTTGCGATTGAGCATACCCAAATCTGCTATCTGCAGGGAATGGTACGACATCAAAACCATCTCCAAAGTACAATTCCTGAAAATCATTATTGCGAATGCCACCTCGCTTTAGCACCGCGCTAGGTCCAATCCAAGATCCATTATCTTGCATTCCACCATATACATTATAAGGGTAATCCATATCTACATTGACATGATAGAATTGGCCGACAGGAATGTTGGCGGCAAACATCCATGACTCTCCTCCATCTCTTGATATATTGAGGCCTCCATCATTACCGTTGATTAGGTAATTGCTGTCATCTGGATCGATCCAAAAGGCATGGTGATCAGGATGCACATTATTACCATAGTCCATTATGGTCTTAAATGTCTTACCGCCATCTTGCGAGCGAGAGACATAACTCCATAGGTTATAGATTCTGTTTTCATTCAGTGGATCTACCCAAAGATCAGAGTAGTAGAACGGTCTATTGCCGATATCTTTTTTGCTGACTAGTTTCCATTTGTTACCACCATCAGTAGATTTGTACAGACCATTCTCTTTTGCTTCTATCAGTGCATATACGATATTGGATTTACTTGGTGCAAATGCTAAACCGATACGGCCCAACTCACCTTTCGGCATGCCGTCTTCAGTTCCAAGCTTCTTCCAAGTATCACCGCGATCGTATGAGATGTGCATGCCAGATCCTTCTCCTCCTGAGTAGAAATCATATGGCCTACGTAGGTGTTGCCACATACCAGTGATTATGTGATTAGGATTATTGGGATTGACTATCATGTCTCCAGGTCCAGTGGTATCATTGATATAAAGTACTTTTTTCCAAGATTTGCCGCCATCGTCTGTACGATATACCCCTCTGTCTGCACTCTTACCCCAGGGAGCTCCCATAGCAGCGACATAGACTACATCAGGATTATCTCTATGTACGATTATACGATGAATGACCTTCGTGTTTTCGAGTCCCATGAGTTTCCACGTCTTCCCACCGTCGATGCTTTTAAATATGCCAGCGCCAGTGTTGAGCGAATTTCGAGGGTTGCCTTCTCCAGTGCCAACCCAGAGCGTGCTAGGATTGCTTTGGTCTACAGCTACAGCTCCGATAGATAGTACATCTTGCTCATCGAATATTGGATCCCAATTGATTCCTCCGTTTTCTGATAGCCATACACCTCCAGATGCAGATCCAGCGAAGATGCGATCCTTATCACTCAAGTCTACATCTATAGCGGTAATCCTTCCACTCATACCAGCAGGGCCGATATTACGAAAGTCCATAGCCTTGAAGTCTTTAGTATCTAGGGTATATTGGGCTGTCGTTTCAACATGGACTGATGCACAAATCAAGAGTAAGCAAATGATGGTTTGGAATGTTGGTTTCATAAGTGTATACGTTTTCGATATAGTCTTTGGCTAATATAGCGAATAGATCATAATGTATTATCCATATATAATCAAGAGTAAGCTTGCTTGTCGTATGAATATTCAAAAGGAGTAACAATCTTTTGTGCTAATAAAGGGTTGTACTGACTGGGTGTAATAGGCTTAGTATGCTTTACAAAGGAAAGAAGCTTTTAACTGTAAGGTTTACAGTGATTTACGTGTTTTCTATGCTGTGCGATTCTACTTGTCATCAGATGGGATTATGTTATTATAGAAATTAAAGATTATAGTCTTCAAAACATCACTTTTTCGATTTACGATCGTTATAAGAAACAATCTCATTGGACACATCATTATATCACCTTACTTCCCTACATTTGTAAGTAATATGGAATTTATATATCCTTCATTTTTATGGGCACTTGGAGCCCTCGCTTTACCGATCATTATCCACCTATTCTACTTTCGTAGATTCAAAAAAGTGGAGTTTACAAATGTGAGGTTTCTCAAGGAAATCAAAGAAGAGACTGCGTCGCGTAGTAAGCTCAAGAATCTTTTAGTATTGCTTTCTAGGTTGTTAGCAATAGCTTTTTTGGTGTTTGCCTTTGCTCAGCCATTTTTAAGTGATGGTCAGAAGATCAAAAAAGGAGATAGCGCAATTTCTATTTTTGTAGATAATAGCTTTAGTATGAATGCTCTGAGTAGCGATATTCCGTTACTTGATATTGCAAAGGAAAAAGCTAGGCAAGTGGTGAATGCATACTCGGAATCAGATCAATATCAAATTCTTACCCATGATTTTGAAGGGCGACACCAAAGGCTAGTAAGTAAGGAAGATGCTTTGGGACTGATCGATGAAATCCAGATTACCCCAGAAGTGAAGACGATAGATAAGGTGATTAATCGTCAATTGCAAGTTATGGATTTAGGAGAGGAGAATAAGGTGTCTTATGTGATTTCAGATTTTCAAACATCAATCAGTGATGTTTCGATGGCTCAGGATACTTCATATGAACTTAATCTTGTGCCTATACAGTCGGTGCAAGAAGCGAATATATCTATCGATAGCGCTTGGTTTGACTCTCCGATTGCCATGCCTAATCAGAATAATAAATTAGTAGTAGAGATTACGAATCATAGTGATGAGGCTTCTGAAGGAGTAAGGTTAAGTATGAATCAAGCTGGCGAAGAAAAGCCTGTAGGGTCTTTCAATATAGCAGCGCGTAGCACAATAGTAGATACTGTTAATGTAAGCTTTATAAAAACAGGATATCAAGATGCGATTTTGAAAGTGTCAGATTATCCAGTACAGTTTGATGATGAGTATTACCTCACATTCTACGCAAAGGAGAATATCAAAGTATTGTCCATAAATAATGGAGGCCAGAATAGATATCTCACAGCCGTCTTTAATGGACTCAATAACTTCGAACTGACTAATCAATCCGTCAATCAAGTACAATTTGATAGAATACCAGAATACGACTTAATAGTGCTTAATGATTTAGCTGCAATCAGCAGTGGATTATCTTCAGAGCTGCAATCATATATAATGAATGGTGGAAATGCACTAGTATTTCCCTCAGCTAATGCAGATAAGGAAAGTTATAACAGTTTTCTAGGTGCATTAGCAGTGGACAGATTAGAGGAATGGACGAAAAAGCAGAGCGAAGTGAGTAGAGTGAACACGGATGAATTTGTATTCAGTGAAGTCTTTCTTTCCAATAACAAGAACAACTTAAAGTTGCCTATTACTCAAGGTAATTATAGTCTCACCAATTATCAATCTAGAGGTCAAGAAAAATTGCTTAGTTACAGAGATGGCAATGTATATCTTGCTAAATATGCGAAGGGTAGAGGTAATGTATATCTATCTGCAGCGCCATTAGCAACAGACTACAATGATATTGCTATCAATGCTGAAGTATTCGTACCGATGCTATATAAGATGGCATTGGCAAGTGGAGTGAGGCAAGAAATTGCCTATACAATAGGAAGTGATGAAGTCATAGCGGTAGAATACAGTGGAAGATCCGATGATATCGTCTACAGGATAGATGGCCCTAGTGAATTTATCCCTGCACAGACCAATACAGGAAATACTACTTACCTCAGTATGAATGATCAGATTAAGCAAGCAGGCTTTTATAGTGTTAAGCTTGCTGATCAGGAGAAAAGTAGATTAGCATTTAACTATGATCGCATAGAATCAGATTTGGGATATCTCAATTCGGATCAATTGGAAGCAAAGTATGAAGGATTAAATCTTAATATATTAGACAACCAATTAGAAGCAGACTTAGGAGCAAGTGTAAGCGAAAAAGACAAAGGTATACCATTATGGAGATGGTGTATAATATTGACTTTGATCTTCTTGGCGATTGAACAATTGTTACTAAGGTTTTGGACTAAATAAAATCACTAGCAATTCATCTCATGGACATACTACTAAAGCGAGCAACGATAATAGCACCTGGAGATAAAAATCATCTTCAGACTAAAGATATTCTCGTCAGTAAAGGCAGAATAGAAAAGATTGCTAATTCAGTATCCGCACCTAAGGTAAAAGTTATAGAGAGTGAAAACCTTCATGTATCGATAGGATGGATGGATATAGGGACTCATATCGGAGAACCTGGGCTAGAGCATAGAGAGACTATTAATTCTGCAGCAAATGCTGCCGCTGCTGGTGGATATACAGATATTGCTGTGATGCCTACAGTAGATCCAGTTACACATTCTAAATCGGAGGTTAGCTATATAGCTAATAATCAACCTAGTAATGGTGTACGTATTCATTCGATTGGAGCGGTAAGTAAAAATGCTAAAGGTGAAGATCTTACCGAAATGATTGATATGTCTAAAGCTGGAGCGGTAGCTTTTGGAGATGGATTAAGGTCTATTAAAGATAGTGGTATGATGATGCGCGCGCTACAATATGCCAAGGCGGTGAATAAGCCAATAATCAATTATGCTCTAGATAAATCATTAGCTCATGATGGTCAAATGCATGAAGGTGATATCAGTGTAAGTCTAGGTATGCAAGGAATTCCAGCCTTAGCAGAACAAGTAGCGATACAAAGAGATATTTCTTTGGCAAAGTATACTGAATCAGAGTTGGTATTACATTGTGTGTCTACAGAAGAGGCCTGCAATTTATTGAAAAAAGCCATTAAGGATAAGATTAATGTCAGTGCAACAGTATCTTATATGAACCTTATTCATACAGATCAGGATCTTAGATCATTTAACTCTAATCTGAAAGTAAAGCCACCTATACGCGCAAACAGTGATAGAAAATCGCTTTTGAAATCAGTAAGGAAAGGTATTATACAGACAATCGTGAGTAATCATGTTCCTCTAGAAGAAGAACAAAAGAAACTAGAGTTTAGTTACGCTGGATTTGGTGCGACTGGACTTGAGACTTGCTTTGCTGTGGTGAATACATATCTTTCTGATACCTTATCGTTGGAGCAAATGATTACTGCACTAACTGTTGGGCCGCGAAATCAATTGAAAGCCAATGTGCCATCGATTAAATCTGGAGAAACGGCATGTCTAACGGTATTTGACCCTAGCATCAATTGGACATATGAAAGTAAGACTAAAAAATCTATATCCTCCAATAATAATTATCTTTCGACACCGCTAGTCGGTAAGGTATTAGCTACAGTTATTGGTACTAAGGTGAATATGTAGATTTTAGAAATTGCTTGATTAAAAATAGCAATTCAACGAAATAAAAGGGTAATAGTCTACAGCACTTAGCAGTTAGTCTAAAAATGCCTTTCAATTAATTGATTTTATATATATTAGTTATCGAAGTGATCTAATATCCTAATGTTAATTTATTTTCTAGTCTTTGATCTTCAATATATCAGTATTTCATGACCCATAGTTATGGGGTTGCGATTTTATATCTGCTTTATATTGATTACTCATTTCTGACAAGTCATATTAATATATGCCATTACATCTACTTCAATAATATTTAAGAGCGAGCTTTATTTTAAGTTTGTATTTCATCAATGTCACAAACATTTAGCAATAGAAGCGTTTGTTTATTTATGAAAATAGGAATTTAGATTTCTGCCATAGCTATTTTTTTTAGGTAGGGAAAGCCTAAAATGCTATACTTCAAGGTGTCAGAATTTTGAATAATACAGGTCGCTAATTAACCACTTTTATTAATTATCAAAACGAAACAATTATGACGAATATGATGGACGAACAGCAAGTAAGCCCAATGCAAATTGCATTAAAATGGGGAGGATATGCAGGAATAGCTTTAATAATATTTGACCTGGTACTTTATGTATTAGGAATGAAATCGGCAAGTGGGGGAAATCCGATTCAGTATTTAGGTTTTGTAATATTTATTGCATTTGTAGTCATGTCGATAAAGTCATACGCTGAATCAAATGGTTACATGTCTTATGGTCAAGGATTAGGTACAGGAGTACTTACTTCATTAATTGCAGGAGTAATCGTAGCTATATATTCGTACTTATTTATGACTTTGATTGCACCCGAATTTATGGAAGGAGCATTGGATGCGGTCAAAGACCAGTGGGAAGCTCAAGGAATGAGTGACGCTGAAATTGAACAAGCTGAAGGTTATGCTGGTATGTTTATGACTCCTGGAGTATTGACTATTTCTGCATTGCTAATGTATACTGTACTGGGATTAGTGATATCATTAATTGCTTCTGCAGTATTGAAAAGAGATTAAAATTACATTCACGATCAAAGTAGAATAGTATTATGCCTGGGTGCTAATTATAATATAAATGAGTAGCCTGCATCCTTCTTAAGGTGCAGGCTTTTCTTTAGGTATAAAATCATATGTAATGCACCTAAAATTAGACAGTAGATGATTCCAGGCTTGCTATTAAAAGTATGATTAATTGCATAGTCGGAGTTTAAGATTTTTAGAATGGTATCAAAATAGTAAATAAGGAAATTAAGGACAATAGGTAAAATAGAATATGGAAAACATACACTTAAAAAACGGATTGATATTAGGAGCTGTACTCGTTGTTGTCGGCACGATTCTTCATGCCATAGATCCAAGAGTATTTCTTAATTGGTCGTCATGGGTAGGATATGTATTGATGATCTATTTTATGTATAAGACGGCGGTAGAAGTACGTAATCGAGAAGGTGGTGTTTTGCCATTTGGAGATGCATTCATTGCGGCGCTTATTCCGATGGTGATTGGAGCATTTTTTATATCCGCTTATACCTATGCATTGCATAATTGGATCAATCCAGAATTGACTGAGGTAGTCAAAGAAATAGCGATGGAATCAACAGCAATGGTAATGGAAAAAATGTCAGAGATGTTTGATATGGATATGGATGAGGTTGATATACAAAAGGAGTTAGAGAAAGTGGATTATGGATTTGGTTTCGGAAAGATGATTTTATCTTGGGTGCTCACATCGTTAATGGGGTGTGTACCTGCTCTAATTGTTGCTGCCATTACCAAGAGAGGAGAGTAGGTAATTAGTTTTAGTAGAATTTGTTGAGCGATATAATAATTTGATATTTATTTAGTCATAAAACTCTTCAAGATCTAAAGAATATAGATATCCACCTTCGTTATTTTCAGACTCTGCACCTAGTAGATACTTATGATCTTCTATGTGTACAATTGCTTCGATCTGCGTATTCTCAGAAATCGATATCTGTTCTTTGATAGTGTATACGCCATTTATAAGGCTAAGGATGTTTATTTTATTGATGAATGTGTTACCATTGAAAGTGAGATAACTGAGTAGTATCACATCTCCAGATGGATCTATGGTAGCATCAGTTGCCAATCCTCCAATACTCAAAGATTCACCTTTACTTATCGTTTCTGTGTCGAGGTCCAAGCGATAGATGTTTGTCTTGAGATCATTTCTATTTTTAGAAAAGAAAGTGGCTATATTACCTTCTACTAGCATTGATTCACAATCATAAGGATGAGCATTACTAGAAACAAATTCTGTCTGATCAGGCCAAATGAAGTTTATGGTATCTACACAAGCTATTTCTAATTCATCATGATAAGGTATAGTATATATGCTTAGATTTTCTCTGTCTCCGTTGTTATTTCCTGTATCTGCGATATATATGTTACCCTCATTATAGTGAATCGCTTCCCAATCCATATTTGATATCTGAGTTACTTTTATACTAGTTATAATCGCTGCGGTGTTGGGATTGATTTCTTGTAATAGGGTATGAGAACTTCCATCATTCATAGAGAGAATTTTGTTATCTACTTTTATCATTCCAGAGCATTCGTCAATTTCACTTGGAAACTGTCCAATAATTTCAACGATAGCCATAGGATCTAAATTTTCCATATCCATTGAGTCTATTTCCATACTAGGATTCATGCTTGTGTCCTCTGGATTATTTTTACTGCAATTGATAAATAATAAAGCTCCGCAAAAGAACAAGAAAATTGATTTTATCATCGGACAATTGTTATGGAATATGATTGATCGAGATTGCTATTAGCAATATTGAATATATAATATCCTGAGACAAGTTCAGGAAGTGTAAGTACATTTTGTCCAGGTGAAAGATTACTATCTTTTTGCTGATATATTTTAGAACCATCGACACTGTATATACTTACTGTGGCTTTAGTGTCATTAATAAGATCAAGAGTGTATAGTAAATCAGTGCCTTGAGTAAGAACATTTTGAATCAAACGATTTTTCTTTTTTGATACAAATACGGCCTTTATTTTATCGCCATCTTTAACCGAAATTTCGTCTTGATTACGATATGATCTCCTTATGGTACCTGTACCTTCGATCTTCCAATGATCAAATATTAAATTAGGACTCTTGGACGTAGCAGATAATTTGATAGGTATATCTTGGAAATAATATCCTTCAAAAGGAATTGAAATTTCATCTAGCGAATTAAGTGTAATCTTACTATCGTCAGGATGGCTACTAGAGATTGCTATTTCAGCCTCTCCTCCAAGTTGAAAATACTCATTCATAAAGAATCTCGCATACGTCGGACGCTCTTGAATATATGTATGCATTCGATCGATATAGTAAAATAGCCAATCGTCGTAACTGCCAGGATATGTTTGGAATTGTCTAGGCATCTCAGGATCTAAGATGTCCACCATTTTATCCAATTCTTCGGCAAATTGTTTTTCACCTAATAAGGTATTGAATAAGTCTTGGTGCCTATTGGAATAGTCTTGTCTGAATGAAGTATTACCCATAAGACTTTTGAATATATTGACATGTTTGTTGGTATCTACATATTCTACCATTTTGAGACCTAGTAAGTCTTGATCATACTTGGTCCAAGGCCATCTATACATAGCAATATCCATATCGTATAAGATATATCTCCATTTTCCGCCATCGGTATCTGGTTTCCAAAATCGAATGTTATGTTGAGGCCATGCTTTATTATTTAGACCCATCTCATACACGAAGTAATCTATAAAGCTATTGATGTCAAGAAGCGATTTTGCCTTTTCAAAATTCTCTTCAATAGACATATCATTGTTCCAGATAAAATCGTGCATATCCACAAAATCACTTGATGATCCATGCACCACGGCAGTATCTACATCTATTACACTAAAGGTGTTAAGTTCAAGTCCATAATTTTGATTGATATAATATTCATCTGCTTTTTCTCTAAGACCTACTACACCAAAATAGGAACCATTGAGATAACAGACTACAGGCTCATATCCTAATGCATCAACGTTAAGACCTTTAGTCGTGGCAAGCTTTGAGAGGAAACCATCTCGTAGATGTGCTGCATTGAAATCACCACTCGCATTTCTCACAACGATCTTCTTCACTGCGTCGAGTTCGGGTTTGCTACTATAGAAAGGGTATTCAAATCTCTGGTCTGCATATTGGTTAGCGACCATACGAAAGGATCGCATAGGATTGGTTCTAGATTCACGGCCGCCATGTATCTGTAATGCAGCATCTTCTTCGAATACAATCTTACCATCCATATAGTATTGGAAGTGTACAGGCTTTTCATCATTACTCCAGAAGTTAGCTCCCCAATGAGGCCACTCTGCTTCTGCATTGGGGCCAAATTCAAATAATCCTTCTTCAAAACTGAATAGATCGATACTATCACCTACCACGGATAGTAGAGGCAGGCTATGATCTACATCGATAAAGTATGTCTCACACTGAATAGGTGAATCTAAGTATCCGTCCGCATCAGCCCAGTAGCAAATAACAGTAGTCTCTGAAAGGGTAATGGATTCACCTGAATAAATGAATTCATCTTTTTTGGATCGATTGTTATATTTATAATGTACCTCTCCGAGAGAAGAGAAATCTAGAGTCACTGAGCCTTGATAGATACCACCGGCTACTGTTGGTGTAGGGATGTCTAGTCTAATCTGTATATCAGATACTGCGTTAGCTGCTAACGGAGAGGGAGTTAAGTACTCCAAATTACCATTTACTCGACCATAGCTAATGTCTGATTTGAGTTGTGGAATTATCATATGATCCACTAATCTCTTATCAGCCGACCTAAGGGTTACTTCTTCTCCTAATTTAGCCAGTTTAAAAGATGTTCTTAGTTCATCAGGGTTGTCTTGACCATCTGCGAGAATAATAAGATATTCTCCTGCAGCGATTGTCCGATTAGGCATTTGCCATTTATAGGAGTAGTCTAGATTATCTGATACAAAGTAGCCGTCTAGCGAAATTGGAGAATCGGTATTGTTATATAGTTCTATCCAATCCGGTGAATCGCCATTATTGTCAATAAATGCTTCGTCGTTACTAGAGCATACTTCATTGATTACCAGCTGAGCGTCAGCGGTATAGCACCCAATACTCATTATTAGGACAAAAAACCAATGCCTTGAAATCAATCTGTAATTCATAACAGTAAAGATATGATATTATGATGTAGTGCAAGGTGTATGCGGAGACATACTGGAGCAAAACAGGATACTAGAAGAATTGACATTGATTACAGAATCTCATTTCGATGTGTTATACCAAGATGTCCAAATAATAAATGAATCTCTTTAGTAGAATTGGTATAAGTGTAACTATATGCTTTGCTGGAGTATGTATTCCACATTATCACCCTTTTTACCTACTTTTACATCTCTAATATTATCATAATATGAGCTTACAAATATCAGTAGCGATACCATTACTTAATGAGGAAGAGTCCCTTACTGAGCTTACGCAATGGATAGACAAAGTGATGAAGGCTAATAATTTTAGCTATGAGATCATATTTGTAGATGACGGTAGTACGGATGGCTCGTGGAATCTGATTCAGGAGCTTAGCAAGAAGTATGATAGTGTAAGAGCTATTAAATTTCGTAGAAACTATGGTAAATCTCCTGGCTTACAGAAGGCATTTGAAGCTGCGAAAGGAGATGTAATCATTACAATGGATGCAGACTTACAAGATAGTCCAGATGAGATACCTGAATTGTATCGCATGATTAAGGAAGATGGATATGATTTAGTATCAGGCTGGAAACAGAAAAGGTATGATCCGATCACCAAAACGATACCTACCAAGTTATACAATGGAGTAACAAGGTTAATGTCAGGCATTAAGCTCAATGATATGAATTGTGGGCTCAAAGCATATAAGAAAGAAGTAGTTAAGAATATTGAAGTGTATGGCGATATGCATAGATATATTCCTGTAATAGCAAAGTGGGCTGGATATGGTAAGATAGGGGAGAAAGTAGTACAGCATCAAGCGAGAAAATACGGAACATCAAAGTTTGGAATCAATAGATTCATTAGAGGTCCATTAGATCTAGCATCTATCATGTTTGTCAGTAAATACGGTAAGCGTCCGATGCACTTTTTTGGAATGATAGGTATATTGCTGTTGAGTATCGGATTCTTGTTATTGGCATACCTTAGTGTAAAAAAACTATTCTTCGATCAAATCGGAATAGCGAGTTTACCTTCTTTCTATTTGGGTATGCTATCTATTATCGTCGGAGTGCAGTTGTTTATTGCTGGATTTTTAGCAGAACTGATATCTCGAAATGCTCCAGAGAGAAATAAATACGTTATCGAAGAGACTATATAAAAAACTATAATGGCTGCATCTAAGGATATTAAATTTTCGAATAAAGACAGAAAAAGTAGATTATCCACAGCATCAAAAACGCATTATGATCTTATCGTAATCGGTGGTGGAATTACAGGTGTAGGTATAGCGTTGGATGCATCCTTACGCGGAATCAAAACCTTGTTACTGGAGAAAAGAGATTATGCTTCAGGGACTAGTAGTAAATCTACTAAACTCATACATGGAGGACTTAGATATCTCAAACAATTAGATTTTGCTTTGGTTAGAGAGTCTGGATTAGAACGTGCAGTGGCTCATCATAACGCGCCACATCTAGTACATCCGGAAAAGATGTTATTGCCAATAGTTGATGGTGGAACCTTCAATAAGTTTTCCGCGTCTTTAGCAATATCTGTCTATGATTTATTGGCGAAAGTCGATAAAGTAGATCGTAAACAATCGCAATCGAAATCTAAAACCCTACAGTACGAACCATTGCTCAATCAGGATATACTGAAGTCAGGGATTACATATTCAGAATATAGAACGGATGACGCAAGACTTACAATAGAGGTTCTGAAATCGGCTAGACGAGCAGGTGCGGAATCTTTTAACTATATGAAAGTCGATTCTTTTGAATATTCGAATGATATTATATCTGCAGTGAAATGTACTGATCGAGTAGAGGATAAGGAAGTAGTATTTACTGCGAATAATATAGTTTCCGCTGCAGGGCCATGGGTAGATCAATTGAGATTAAAAGATGGAGTACTCAATAATAAATCACTTCACTTGACTAAAGGGGTACATATAGTAATACCTAAAGAAAAACTAAATATTCATTCTGCCGTATATTTTGATGCTTTTGATGGTCGGATGATATTTGCCGTACCTAGAGGTAAAGTCACTTATGTGGGAACGTCAGATACTAACTACAACAATGACCTCGATAGAGTATTATGCACGCAAGAAGATCTAGATTATCTTTTAGAGAAAACCAATCATATGTTTGAAGTGGCTTTTCTCAATCGAGAAGATGTAGTATCATCTTGGGCAGGATTACGTCCGCTCATCCACGAAGATGGGAAGTCACCGTCTGAGCTTTCTCGTAAAGATGAAATATTTATATCAGACAGAGGACTAATATCTATCGCAGGTGGCAAGCTTACAGGCTATAGAAAGATGGCTAAACGGATTGTTGATTTAGTGCAAAAAGTGGATGATAAACTTCAAAAAACAAAATGTAATACTAAGAGACATAGGATACATGCTGATCCATTTGAAAGTTATCAAGAATTTAAACAATACTATACTAGATTATGGAAGGAAACTAATCTTCCAGAAGTAACTGAGTATGATTGCTGGTACCTTACAAGTACCTATGGTAAGAATGCAGAGGTCATTCTTGATAATGCATTAGCAATTCCAAAATTAAATACGGAAAAAGCGATTATCAAATCGGAGATAGACTTTCTCATAGATTATGAATCAGTGATATATCCGGATGACTATTTTAATCGTAGATCAGGTCGAATATATTTTAATGTAGAGTCAGTTAAGGATAATTTTGATTTTATCATTGCGGAATTTGCATCACATTTTAATTGGACAGAAATTGTAAAATTAGAACACGCGAGAAGGTGCCAAGATTTAATTGATGATGTTACTATAATTAGAAGTGAAAAACAATCTTTAAGCGATTAGGATGGAGGAGAAGGTGAAGTTTTGTTTCAGATCTCTCTACGGAAAAGATGCGCAACTATTAGTTATAGCTCCAGGGAGAATCAATCTAATAGGGGAACACACAGATTATAATGGAGGGTTGGTGTTGCCAGCAGCTATCGACAAGTATATGTATTTTCTTTTCTCTACGAATGATTCAAACAAAGGAAATGTATATGCAATGGACTTAGACGAGTCCATAAATATTGATCTTGAAAATCTTCGGAAAACTAATTCTACGTGGGCTAATTATTTTATTGGACTCTTAGTAGAATTTAAATTGGAAAGGCTTGCAATTAAAGGTTTTGATTGTGTTTTTTCTAGCGAGATTCCTATTGGCGCGGGTATGAGTTCATCTGCGGCTTTAGAGTGTGGCTTTGCTTTAGGTATGGATTATATAAATAGAGCAGGGCTAGGTAATTGGGAAATAATAAATTTGAGCCATCGATCTAATCATAAGTTCATGAATATATATGGAGGCATCATGGATCAGTTTGCTTCTTTGTTTGGGAGAGCACAAAAGTGCATGTTGTTGGATTGTGATGATAGGACATTTGAGTATAAAGATCTTATTCTGAATGATCATGCTGTTGTACTTATTAATACTAAAGTACAGCACGAGCACAGTTCTTCAGGGTATAACACTCGATCAGATGAGTGCAAGAAAATTGAAGCGTTGATTCAAGAGCAACACCCTCAGCTGAAAAAGATAAGTGATGTGCCATTGAATGAATTGAATGAAATAAGTAAAGGTTGGCCAGAACATCTTATTTGTAGAGCTCAATATATAGTTGATGAAAATATTAGAGTATTAGAGTTTTGTAAGGCCTTGAAAGATGGCAATATTCAAAGGATGGGAACGTTGCTATATCAATCTCACGATGGATTGCAGCATCAGTTTGACGTAAGTTGTCCTGAGTTAGATCTTTTGGTTGATATAGCCAAAGCAAGGGAAGAAGTTGTCGGAGCACGTATGATGGGTGGTGGATTTGGAGGTTGTACGATTAATATTATGAAATCGGATAAAGTAGAAGAAGTAACTCAGGATTTGATGAATAAATATCATGAAAATACTGGTATAGAAGCTGAGTCTTATTTCGTTAATATTTCAGAAGGTGCAAAAGTAGTATTGTTATAAATGTAGGAATTAAGTGAACGTTTGATTTTGATGTTTATAGCTACGAAGTAAAAATAATATAGAGTTAGCAAAAGTTAATAATGAAAGTAATCGTAACAGGAGGAATGGGATACATTGGATCTCATACAGTAGTAGAGTTGGTCCAAGCTGGATATGAGGCGGTAATTTTCGATGATCTCAGTAATAGCAATGCGGAGATGATTCACAAAATATCTCAAGTCGCCAATCAAAAGGTAGTATTTGAAGAAGTCGATCTATCCAATTCAAACGCATGTGATCTAGTGTTTTCTAATCATCAAGATGCGGAAGCGGTGATACATTTTGCTGCATTTAAGTCTGTGCCTGAGAGTGTCAATAAACCTAATGAATATTATAGAAATAATATAGGAGCATTGCTCAATGTGACTAATAGCATGGATAAGTATGCCATTCCATATTTAGTATTCTCTTCGTCATGTACAGTCTATGGCGATACTAAGGAATTGCCAGTTAAAGAATCGACTCCGATGCTTTCACCCAATTCCCCATATGGACATACAAAGCAACTGGGTGAATGTATTTTGAAGAATCTATCTAGTCTTAAAGCAAGTAAACTGAAATCTATAGCCCTAAGATATTTTAATCCGATAGGTGCGCATCCATCTGGTATTATAGGAGAACTACCTATTGGAGTACCAGGAAATCTGATGCCTTTTATAACACAGACTGCGGCAGGAGTACGAGAGCAATTATCTGTTTATGGAGATGATTATGATACAATAGATGGCACAGCGGTTAGAGATTATATTCATGTCAGTGATCTTGCGGTGGCCCATGTCAAAGCATTAGATTATATGCGATCTGAAAAATCAAAGGAGAGGTTTGAAGTATTTAATGTGGGTACAGGTAATGGCTCGTCGGTAATGGAAGTAATCCAATCGTTTGAGCGGACGAGTGGATTGAAACTTAACTATAAAATAGCATCTCGTAGAGAGGGTGATATTGCTGCTATCTATGCCAATGGGAGACACACAATGGAAATCTTAGATTGGCAGGCAAAATACAATCTTGACGATATGACAAGAAGTGCTTGGGAGTGGGAGAAGAAGTTGCGTAAATTGAATTAATGTTCAATACGATCTTTGTAACGACAATTTTATGTCATTTATAAAGCAAGCTATAGCGCTTAAGCGTGGTTATAGTTACATTTATAGAAATTAGTTTCGACAGCATGTTGGGCACTGCTTAATGCTCTAATAATAAGAACGTATGTTAGTATCAAATACAATATCCAAATTAGCTTTAATCGTCTTGGGCTTATTCGTGATGCAAAATATATTTGCACAAGGTGTAAGATATCACTCAGAAGATGCCATGGAAGGATATACGTTGTACGAGTCTAGATTTAGTTCTAGTGCCGTGCTCATAGATAATTGTGGCCGTATAGTTAATGAATGGAATCAGGTAGCCGCTACTCATCATCCCAAGCTTTTACCCAATGGAAATATTGTATATATTCAATCTTTTAACCGAAATATTATAGAGAAAGATTGGGATGATAATATCATAAATAATCTATCGATTAATAGTGATGATATTCGTCTTGATTATGAAGTGATTGTCATGGGAAATGGAAACTATTTATGTTTGGCAAGGAAAAACTTTAGCAAAACTGAATTTGAAGCTCTTGGCTTTAATTATGGGAATCCTATTAACACGACAGGAGTAGGTAGACCTTCTCAAGTAGATATGGTAGTGGAGATAGATCGCAATACTGGAGATATAGTATGGCAATGGAATATTGCTGACCATGTGATACAAGAGCGTGATGCTTCTGCTGGTAATTATGGTATTGTTGCAAATCATCCAGAACTGTTAAATATGGATGCCATTGCGACGTATGATTGGACAACGCAAGAGTCCTTTATGATCAATGGATTTGATTATAATAGTGAATTGGATCAGATTGTATTGAGTATTCGAAAAATTAGTGAAATAGCAATTATTGACCACTCCACAACGACTGAAGAAGCGGCTGGACATACAGGAGGCAATGCTGGTAAAGGTGGGGATATTTTGTACCGTTGGGGGAATCCTCAAAACTATGGAAAAGGAGATTGGTTAGACAGAGATCTTTACTTTCAGCATAATCCGAATTGGATTCAACATGGGCCTTTGAAAGGCAATATTATAATGTTTAATAATGGTTTAACCAGATTGGATGGTACTTACTCTTCAGTACCTATTATAAATACACAGGTAGATGCGAATGGAAATTATTCTGTTCAATCTAATGGGGCATATGGCCCAGATGTGCCGGATGTAAATTATGCTCCGACTTTTGAAGGATTAGGTGATTATTATTACTATTCGGAATATACCTCAGCGGCGAAAATACTTGCCAACGGTAATATACTTATAACCGTAGGAGGTGATCACGAAACATTTGAGATGACGCCAGACGGAACACTTGTTTGGATGTATGATCTTTATCAACCCGATCTTACTTTCAGAGTGGAAAAATACGCTTTAGATTATCCCGCTTTCGAAGGTAGAGATTTGACACCTGGAGAAACATTAGAATTTCCACCGAGTGATATTGCTTGTACTTTAGTAGATGTATCGGATACTTATTTTGACAAGAGTCAAGTATGGATAAGTGATAATCAACTGAGATTGACCACGGATTTAACGGGTGTATTATCTTTAAGGGTGTATACAATAGATGGTAAAGTGTTACTTACTAAAGTAGTGGAAGGAAATCAAAGTATAGATATTGGTGATTTTTCAGAAGGTATCTATTTCATCAATTTAAGTATTGAAAAGTCTAAAAGTTCAATTACGTATAAAGTGATTAAATAGATGACTAATGCGCTTCATAGTTATTCCAGATTTTGTCTAGTACAGTAATAAAAGTATCGTAATCCTTTTGATTGATATCTGTCATTCCAACAGCTCTTAATTTATACATGATTGGCTCGACGGTCTTTACGATTTTGTGTCCAGCATCGGTGACAGTCAATCGATATCTTTTAGAGTCTCCTTCGAATCGATCCTTGGTAATGAGGCCTTTATTTACTAAACCTGAAATAACTCTTGAAGTAGTTGCACGATTGCGATAGTTGGTTTTGGTAATCTCTGTTTGTGAAGCGTCGGCACCCATCTCATATATTCGATGCAAAATTGCCCATTGTTCAATGGTAAGGTCTACACCTTGCTCTTTAAACGCTTGCAGATATATCGATTGTATCTTTTTAAGCGTCTTATCAATTAAGAATCCATATCCAGTGGTTTTTTTCATGATACATAGATAATCAATTTCCATGTAGAAAGGTGACACAGAGAACCATTTTGTTGCATATGCAACAAAATATTGTCTATATTTGCTATCATTAAGCGTTGGATGTCTTCTGACGCATCGATATTAATACTAATTTCAAAAAACATAACTATGTCAAACGCTACTATAGACTTACCAAAATTATACGATGCTGCCGCAGATTTTATGCCTCTATTAGGTACTGATTACTTAGAGTTATATGTTAGTAATGCTAAGCAAGCTGCACACTTTTATAAAGCTGCTTTTGGATTCCAATCTTATGCATACAAAGGACTCGAAACGGGTAGCAGAGAGTTAGAATCTTATGTAGTAATACAAGATAAAATTAGATTGATATTGACATCACCTCTGAAGAGTGGTACAGATGTAGGTAAGCATATAGATAAGCATGGTGATGGTGTAAAAGTAATAGCCTTATGGGTAGATGATGCTACCTATGCATATGAAGAAGCGATGAAGCGTGGAGCTACTCACTATATGAAGCCAACAGTAGAGGAAGACGAGGGTGGAAGAGTAGTTCGCTCAGGAATATATACTTATGGTGAGACGGTACACATCTTTGTAGAGCGTAAAGATTATAATGGATTATTTTTACCTGGGTTTAAAAAGTGGGAAACGCCTAGCTATAACCCTAAGCCTACAGGACTAAAATATGTAGATCATATGGTAGGTAATGTGGAGCTTGGACGTATGAATCATTGGGTGAAATTTTACCAAGAAGTATTAGGATTTGCTCAGATCTTATCTTTTGATGATAAAGACATCTCTACAGAATATACGGCATTGATGAGTAAGGTGATGAGTAATGGAAACGGCCGTATCAAATTTCCAATCAACGAGCCTGCAGAAGGGAAGAAAAAATCACAGATAGATGAATACCTCGATTTCTATGAAGGTGAAGGAGTGCAGCATATTGCAGTGGCTACAGATGACATCATCGGTACGATCAAAGAATTGACAAGTAGAGGAATAGAGTTTCTAAGAGTGCCAGACTCTTATTATGATATGCTTGCAGAGCGCGTAGGTAATATCGATGAAGATATAGAAGCATTACGTCCGCTTGGGATTTTAGTAGATAGAGATGATGAAGGATATTTACTTCAGATATTTACTAAGCCAGTGGAGCCAAGACCAACTATGTTTTTTGAAATTATCCAACGTAAAGGAGCGACTTCTTTTGGTAAAGGAAATTTCAAAGCCTTATTTGAAGCGATAGAAAGAGAGCAAGAAATAAGAGGAACACTTTAAATTTAAGAGATCAAAAGAATTAAAATCCAAATTCCAAAGTAGATAGCTTCACTAGAGTTAGCTCTTGGAATTTGGATTTTTTAAGTTTGCTATTTAGTATTAATTTACTTTTTCAAACAAGTACATATTGCCATCTAGTGGGGTAGCATCTCCATACATATAACGATCACAGAATATGTTCAATCCAACTCCGGCACTAAGATTGGGAGTAGTCGATAGTCGATGAAAAGTTGGATTGGATGGATTATTAGTATCTATTGTTTCTATTTCCCAAGTATGTGCAGTGATCGTATCTAGATATTTGTTTTCAAAGTCGAAGATTAACTCATTTTCACTAATCGTCAAATAAATGCAGGGTTGGGTTACACTGATGATCCACCCTTCGCCATGTCCAACTAATGCCCATTCTCCGATGAGATTATTTCTGATATCTATAGAGTTGGTTAATTTATTCTCACGACAATCATCCATGAGGGCGCGCTCGGTTTCATCTATTAGTCCATCTGTAGTGTTGTCATCTTGGACAAAGATACAATCATTGAAAGGAGATAAATTGCTTTCTTGCTTGGCACAAGAAAATAGACAGAGCACTGTGGTAACTATAAGTAATAGCGTTGAGTATGAGAGTTTCATGTTAATTGCTTTTATGATACTCGTATAGACGGTATCTCTTCGTACAAGGTTGGTTACTTAGCGTTTTTATATTTGGAAAATGTTACTTCGAATAGCTTAAATGTTTTTGCAGAGTCTTTGATATCGTAAAGTATAACATTGAAACCAGTACTGCCGCTGTAGAAATTTCTTGACGTAATCTTAGGTGCATCATCTTTTACAAAAATGTGAATTTCTCCTATGTCATCGTTGTAATTTACTAGGTAAAATCTATCTATGTCTTTAAAGTGAAGTTCTTGAGTATCTTTTGACCCATACCAATAATTAGTAATCGATATTGATTCTGGCTTTAATTTGTACAAGGTATTTTGTCTTCGTATCGACTTGTGTATTTCAGGGAGTAGAATGATGGCCGCCAACAATATAGAATAAGCGATCGTATTAAATCTGTTTCCATTATAAACACCTAATGTTATTTTTACGGCTATCAAGGTGAGTAGAATGGGTATTACAACTGTAATGGCGCCACCTCCAGATTCTCCTCCAGCGATTTCTAATATTGCTAATCTAGGTTTGTATTGTGGTTTTCCTTCCCAGATTATGTTTTCATCTTGCATTCATTAACCTTTATTTGCTTTCCATATATTTAGTGCTAATATTATTTGTGCTATTGCAAACAAGCCAACACCTAACATCAAAATTGGAGTGGTGTTCCAAGTGATTTCTTGAAAACATGTCATATAAAATGTACCGATGATTACCAATGTTAATACACTATGAAAGTTGGTCATCCATTTAGTTAGTTTATTATTCCTTTGAGACCAATAGATAAACCCAAAAATCAAGAGCATGATACTTATGGCAATACTGAGATGATGAAAATATAATGCGTAAGAAGCATCATTGTATTGTATATCAGTTTTCGCATGTTTTACAAACATAGAAGATGCAATAATCACCATAATAGAAAAGAACCAATAACTATAAATGGGAATAGTAGTTTGGTTTTTATCTTCTAAGGGAATAGCTTCTTTTTGTTCTTTTCTATTGAATGATTTTTTATTTTTCACAGTAGTCTTTTAATCTATTAAGGAAATAATTCCAGCCGCCTTCACAGCTCTCTCTAGTGAATTCTGGAATGTCATCAGGGAAGGTCTCTAGCCCTGTACAACTTAGTGTAATGCTTGTACCTTGATCACTTTCTACTATACTGAATTTTGATTGCGATCGCCCTGGGTATTCTGGGTATTGCCAAGAGTAAGTAATGGTATCATTGGGCTTTACATCTAGAACACTCCATTGATGCGTGAAAGTGCGCCCTTCATTATAGATGACAAATTCAGTAGCAAATCCAAGTTTAGCTTCAAAGGAAGGGATCTGATCAAAATACCATTGCTTCATTTCATTAATGTCAGTGATCGCAGACCATATTTTTTCTTTATCACATTTGATTTCTCTTGTGACTACGATGGGATTGGATTCAGGATTTTCCTTTTTATACCAATTACACATCAAATCTTCTCCAGGAAAATTTGCTGTTTTATAATGGTGCATTCCTATTTTCTCCAAGACCTTACACGAAGCTATATTGTCAGGAAGTGCTAGCCCTACGATCTTATCGAGGCCCAGTTCTTCGAATCCATATTGCAGGATAGGAATACACGATTCTGTCGCTATGCCCATACCCCAATATTCTGGTAAAAAACGATATCCAATATCTGTAGCGTCCAGATCAGCTTCCCATTTCAATCCAGAAAAACCAATTACTTTATTGTCAGGTTTGTACACCACAGCGAATCGGCCATATCCATGAATTTTATAATCCCTATGCCATATCGTGGTGATGATGTCCTGCGCTTCTTGAAGGTTTTTAACCAAAGCGTTGCCAGTATACTTGATTACTTCAGGGTGAGAGTTGAACTCGTATACCGCTTCTACGTCACCATCTACAAATGGACGTATTATTAGTCGTTCTGTTTCTATCACTTTATTCATATGTAACCATTGTATAGATTCGCCGATTGATATTAGATCAAATAGTCCAATCTATAGATGAGCGAATGGTGTTGACCCGCCATAGTAGATTATATTTGATGCTTACCGTTAGCATTGCGTATTGCTGCTAAAAATATAAAGATACTATGAAAAATATATTCTCATTACTATTATTGACGTGTATCACTATCATGAGTGCATATGCTCAATCCGATTCGTCAATATCTGAGTCATTGCCGGAATACAGTCCAAGTGATAGTATGCTTCACGAAATCGTCGTGGATTTAGATAAGGAATTCTTTGATGCGTATAATAACTGTGATACGGTAACATTAGAAGCATTGATTTCCGAGGACCTAGAGTTTTACCATGATCTTGGAGGGCTATCTACTTTTAAGCCGCAAATCATTCAAGCACTCAAAGATAATATCTGTAACAAAGTAACAAGAGAACTTATTGACGGTACTATTGAAGTTTATCCGATTCCTGGCTATGGTGCAGTGCAAATGGGCTGGCATCAATTTCACAATAGTCAAGAACCCAATGCGAAACCTAAGCCGAGCAAGTTTGTAACGGTGTGGAAGGAAGTTGGTGATAACTGGCTCATAACAAGAGTGATAAGTCTACATTAAAAGATCACTTTAAATTCTGTCCACTTTGTATTGGGATCAGTCTGTAATGTGAAGTCAGTTTTATGAGAAGTAAGTATATCTCTAATGAGCATTAATCCTACACCTTGTCCTGTGGGCTTCGTACTGAAGAATGGTGTAAATATTTTATGAGCAATTTTATCAGGGATTCCTTCGCCGTTATCAGCGATAGTAAAAGTGGTAGGGTATTCTGTGCAAGTTATTTTGATATCGCCATCGTTGTGGATAGATTCTATCGCATTTTTAATCATGTTGGATATAGCTTGTTCGAGTAGTACTTTATCTCCTGTAATTGTTATGGGGTGATTTGGAATATCTAGTTCTATCGAGATATCTAATTCTTTAGCTCTCGCCATAAATAGTTGTCCACTTTTTTTAAGAATGGATGCAATATCCATCTTCTGTAATTGTGGTTCTGGTAATCTTAAGATAGACGCATAATTAGCCATAAATTTGCCTAATCCGAGATTTCGATCTCTAGCTATTTGAAGGGACTCTTTTAATAGAGGATCGCTATTTTCATCGAAGCCATATTCTACAACAGTATCAATGATAGAGTTGACTGCTCCCATACTATTATTTACTTCGTGAGCCATCATCCTAATGATTTTTCCAAATGCGTCTTTCTGAGTCTTTAGCATCTCTGTAGATAAGTCATCGATCAAGATAAATTTTCTTTTAAACCCTTGATGTACCACTTCGTTGATTTGGACTTTGTATTTGTCTATACCATTGACTTCGATTAGGGTAGGGCTATCATTTTCAATATCTAGTATTCTAGGAATAAGGTCATTAGTATATTGATCTAAACGTTTATCATTCCAGTTGTCTTTGATACCTAACATCTTTGTTGCCGATGGATTCACATTTGATAGTTTGCCATCATAATCCATGATGATGATACCTAGTGGAGTGACCTCGATAAGATTTTTTAAAAAATAACTTTGTCCTGTCATCAAGGTTCGCTCTTCTCTAAGTTGGTCAATCATCTGATTATAAGTTTCAATCAGATTGTTGATTTCTACAGATCCAGTTTTGGTATATTTTATACTGAAGTCAGCATCTGCGATAGCGTCTACTCCAGATTGCATGAGTTGTATGGGTTTGATAAATCCTTTGTACAATTCGTAGCTGAGATATAGACTAATGACCACTAATATCTCAGAACCTAAGAAGAGCCACTTGTTGTCTTCTAGCAATTGGTAAATCACTAATATCAAGACTATGTGAATGATAAGTATGAAGAGTATGTACTTAAATCTTAGGCTCATGCGGTATATCGTATTTTTCTAATCTTCGATAGAGAGAACTACGAGTAATACCAAGCGCCCTAGAGGCACTACTGATACTATGGTTGTGTTTAGCTAAAGCTTTCTTTATGGTTTGTATTTCTAGCTCTTGCAAGTTCAGTTCACTCGATTGATTGCTACTTTGAGATGGGAAATTGAAGCAAGGCATAAAATCTTTTAGCGTTAGATCTTTCTTCTTCATGTTGAGTAAGAAAGTTCGCTCAGTGATATTTTTGAGCTGACGTATGTTTCCTTTGTACTCTTGCTGTGATAACCATCTATAGGTATCTTCATCAATATACGGAATATCCGCATCATATAATGTAGCTATGCTGCGAATAAAATGAAGAACTAATGCTGGGATATCTGTTCGCCTCTCTCTGAGTGGTGGCAGATGTATATTTAGCAGATTGATACGGTAATATAAATCTTCTCTGAAGTCGCCAGTATTAGCCATAAGTGCAAGGTCACGATTAGTGGCACTGATTACCCTTACATTGGTCTTGATCGTGTTACTAGAGCCTAATGGTTCGAAAGTACGCTCTTGTAATACTCTGAGCATCTTTACTTGGTTACTTAGAGGAAGTTCACCTATTTCATCTAAAAAAATAGTGCCTCTGTTTGCCTTAGCAAAGCGTCCTTCTCTATCATCGTAAGCACCAGTAAATGCTCCTTTTTTATGACCAAACATTTCGCTTTCAAATAATTCATTCGGTATTCCTCCAAGATTTACTTTGACAAATTCTTGATCCACACGATGACTCTGATTGTGGATCGCTTCTGCTATCAATTCTTTACCAGTACCACTTTCTCCAGTAATGAGAACACTCGCTTCAGTAGCTGCCACACGATTGACGAGGTCCATGATTTGTTTCATCTCCTCGCTGTCACCTATGATATTGTAATCATTTTCTACGATCCTTGCAATATGATTTTGATGATTCTCTTGATCATGATGAAGCGATAATATGCTTTCTATCGAGGTGATCAAATCCTTATTATCCCAAGGCTTAGCCATGAAGTCTTTGGCACCGATTTTCATGCCTTCTACGGCGAGTTGGACGGTAGCCCAGCCAGTCATCAGTATCACAGAGATATGAGGGTATTCCTCTCTTATAAGTGTAAGCAATTTTAAACCCTGCTTCCCTGAAGTATCGATAGTGAAGTTCATATCTAGCAAGATGAGCTTTGGGGCAAACTCTTCTATAGTCTCTAGAGCGATCGCTGGATGATGTATGGCATGCGATTCGTAGTTCTTCTTATTGAGTAATAATCGGAGACTAGTGCATACCGTACGATCATCGTCGATGATTAATATTTTCGTTTTGTCGTTGGTCATATAATAAAGACGAAGTTAATAAATGAAGCGTTGCATGATGAGTGGAATTCGTAGAATATGAATATTTACTATTTCTAGAAGTAATACAAGGGCGAAATGAGCAATGGTAGACTCATTCCGCCGCTTGATACGACTATTTTATCTAATCTTCATGTAATGAATTGGCAGGTGTAATCCTAGCAGCTTGTACAGCTGGAAATAGAGCACAAAGCATTACTAATGCCAACATAATGAAGGATGCATAGGCTATTGCTCTATAGAATAATGAGTCATCATATTCTGTGACATCTAGGATAGGGATTTGTATGACAAAGAATATTCCTACTGCCAATGCAAATCCAGTAAGGATCAACATCTCAGTAATAAATTGCTTAGTAATATCAAATCCGTCTGCTCCTAAAGCTTGTCTCAATCCTATCTCTGATTTACGCTTGTTAATATTGTACCATAATACTCCAAATAGTCCTAGGGCTACATTGAGGCATAAGAAAATACAAACACTCATCAGCGCATACAACAGTACCCAACTTTCTCTACTCGATTCGGTTTTTCTTTTTTCTAATGGTTGGATACTACTACCAGTAGTTTTGGTCGTAGTGTTGATAAGGGTTGAAAGTTTTTCGGCATATGCTAAAGTAGTACCAGACTTAAGTTTGATGATAGCATTGGATGTCAGATCTGTATAAGGCTCTGGATCAAATCTTACATTATGAGCTTCTTCAAATTCTCCACCATAACGATATTCATCTACGACACCTATCAATCTTCTTTCTCCATGAAAAAGAATAATGCTATCTATCATAGATTTATTAGGGAAGTAAGCGTCTATGAAGTTTTGATTTACGATCATAGGCCTTATTATGGCTTGATTATCTTCTTCTGTAAACCATCTTCCTTCGGTAATATTCATATCTAATACTTTAGCTAACGTAAAGTCTGCTGGTACTACTTGGGTATGCAGACGGAATCCATCCTCATCAGTGCCATCGAGCCATTGATTATTGGTGAAAGGTGCTATACTTTTAGTAAATGATACACTTTCTATTTCCTCTTCCGCTAGTAGATTTCGCTTTAAATTTTGCATAGTGATGAGTGCATCTATTGAATCTTTAGCATCGATGTTGTCCAAGTTGATCATCCATCTATCTGAGGTTTCAAATCCTAATGGCTGAGATGTCTTATCTATGTTGAAAAACATATAAGCAAGAACAAAAAACAACACAACGAAGGCGAGTAATATCTCTAATAGCATGAGGGCATTAGATCTCTTCTTATTCCAAATCAATTTTAATATATGCTTAATCATATCTTGTTTTCTTTTAGGGCGTTCACAATATTAAGTTTTGACATTCGATAAGCTGGAAGAAATCCAGAGACCACACCAAATACGATAGTTAGCAAGAAGCTATATAGGAAAAACTTGGTATTGAATACCATCGTATTGGTTCCTAAGAAACCACTGTTATTTATAAATTTCATTAAGCCTACTGCAATAGCTAAACCGATCAAACCACCTAAGACAGTTTGAATAATATTTTCTACAATAAATTGAAAAATGATATTACCTTGATGAGCGCCAAATGCTTTTCTTACTCCTATCTCTGAAGATCTTTCCATGATCCTACTCACATTGAGATTGATTAAATTAAGGGTTGGGAGTATTATGAAGAAAGCTAATAATCCAAATAATACCCACTTCATAATAGAAAGACTTTTGGAGGCATCATCATCACTATATACTCCTTGCGCAAACATTTCATTGTAGGTCTTAGACATGAATATCAATTCATTGTATCCATCAGGCATACTTGGGTGGTCCAGAGGTACCATTGATGCGGCATTGATGATTTCATTCTTGACAGTTTGCGCATCTACTTCTGACTTTTTTTGTATCGCTGTGGTAAAGTATCCATGATAGTAACTGTCTTGATTGACTAAGGTCATATTACTATATGGTATCACTAGATCTGGGGATATAAATGGAATGATCTTTCCTTTGTCTTGGTACATTCCTATGACCTTGTAGTTTTTGCCATCTAGTAATATTTCTCTATCTACAATATGGTCTGTTGTACCAAAATATTCCTTAGCAGTCTTTGTGGATATTACGGTCACTTGTGCGGCTTCATCCATATCTGTTTGATCAAATGCTCGACCTTCGATGATGTCATGATTAAATACCTCCCAATAGTTAGCGTCAGAATACAGCGTTTGTAAAGTGAGTTTGATGCCATTGACATATACATCGTATTGTGAGCCATCGTTGAATATTGTTCTGTTGATAGCAGAAGGCAGATCACTTAAAAATTCTTCTCCGATACCATTGTTCATACTGCTATTCCACATTGAAGAACCCCTGTGTCTTGTCTCCATAGTCGTATCAAATACTTCTACTCCATTGACCATGACGGTGTCAATGGTAGGGATCGTATCGTAATGAATTCTTTGTAATCTTAGCGTTCCTATTATGACGAGATCGTCTTTGTTAGAATTGGGTGCATCGGTTCCTAACTCTCCTTGTAAAAAAGAGAAGATCACCATGAGTATCCCTAGAGTGAAGCTAATTCCAAAGAGGGAAATAAACGTAAAAAACTTTCTACGACCCAATACTCTCAAGGCTAGTTTTATATAATTACTTATCATTGTTTTTTATTTTTAAACTTAACTTAAGCTTAGATGTAAACTTTTTACGCCACTTGTGTACCATCATAGAGCCTTACTAATCGATCAGTCTTCTTGGCCATACGTTCATCGTGTGTTACCATTACGATAGTGGTTTGGTTATCTTTGTTGAGTCTGATCAGGATATCCATGACTTCATCACCCATGACGCTATCTAGATTTCCGGTAGGTTCGTCAGCAAGGATGATAGATGGCTTACCTACGATAGCTCTAGCGATAGAAACTCTTTGTTTTTGACCTCCAGAAAGTTGATTGGGGAAGTGTGATTTTCTATTGGCTAATCCTACAGACTCCAATGCTGCAGCGGCGAGTGCTCTTCTTTCTTTTCCTGAGATATTACTTCGATAGAGTAATGGTAATTCTACATTGTCTATTACACTGAGATCTGGTATGAGATGAAAGGATTGGAATATAAATCCAAGTTTCTCATTCCTAAATTTCGCTAGTTGCTTTCCGCTAAAGTTCGTAAGCGATTGACCATCTACTAATATGTTTCCAGTACTGGGTAGATCTAGTAATCCTATGATATTGAGTAGGGTAGACTTGCCACATCCAGAAGGTCCCATGATACTAAGAAATTCTCCTTTAGGAACGTGAAGATCTATTTCATTGAGTGCCGTAGTTTCGATCGTTTTAGTGCGGTATATTTTGCTGATGTTATCTAGTTTGATCATAATGGTATATTGTCGTTGTGAGTATTTGTTTGGATAGATGTTGGTTGTCTTAATAAGTAATATCTGATTGAGAAATAATATCATATCCTGTGAATAGTCTTAGTTGGTAGTATGATACCCAATAGGACTTTAATGCATTGATATAATTCCTTTTGGCTTGATCTTTTTCTCTTTGAGCAAGTGTAAGATTGGTAATCGATATATTTCCTAGTACGTATCTCTCATTCGATATTGTAAATCTTTCGTCTGCTTTGTCCATGATATTTTTGAACAAGCCGATGTCACGTTGTAATCTTTCGAATGCATAACCTAATTGATTGATATTATTTTCTAGTACCAGTATCTGTTGGTTATAACTAGCGGAGAGATTATCTTGTCTTAATTGAGCTTGAGCCACTGCAGATTTTCTCTTTCCCCAATCCAGTATCGGCACTTGAATAGATAAGTTAAATTGCTGCTCATCAAATGGATCGCTATAGATTTCACTTGGTGTCTCGGAGCCTCTTGCTAATCCAATAGATGCATTAATATTCGCTTGGAAACCATAGTTGGCTTTCGTTCTTGCGATCTCTTGATTTGATTCCGCTAGCGATCTTTGATATGCTGTAATCTCAGGTCTGTTTTTCTGATAACTGTCAAGTAATTGATTGTAATCTATATTGGTTTTTGAGAGTTGATTAGGCTCGGTATATACTTGTTCAGTTTCGTTCGATTCTCCAAGAAATGTATTCAGGGTTGCTCTTGTTCGTTCTACTTCGTTAGTGGCTTGCGAGACACCTAGTTTCGCATTACTAAGCTCTATTTCTAATTGTAGCTTTTCATCTTTACTTACCTTTCCTAACAGGAGGCGCTCTTCAGTGATTCGAAGCAAGTCTTCATTTACTCTTTCATTGGTTTTAGCAATCTCTAGATTTTGGTGGGCGATGAGTACATCGAAATACAACTCTGTAGCTTCACTCAACGCAGATTCTACAGCAGTATTGAAGTTTTTTTGTGCTTCTTGTAAGAGCAATGGCTGTATTTTCTTTTCGTATTTCCAAGGATTATATCCAAATAGAGGTTGGCTGATACCAAGTCTGATCGGAATACCATTATAGGTCGTGTACTCAGAAGAAAGGTCGTCAAATCGCTGAAGATCAGTATTCATAAAAAGGATTCCTCCAGTCTGTGTAATAGCTTGTGAAGCGAATAATGAAAGCGAACTATTGGCTTGTCTTATCGACTGAAAAGCGATGGTCCCATCGGGTTGAATAATCGGTGTTGATGTTTTATTATAGTTGGGTAGATTTGCTTGTAAAGTTAGAGAGGGTTTGAGTAAGCTTTTATAGAATGAATTGCCTTCTTGTGCGATCGCTACTTCTGTTTTCGCAGTTTTGATGGAAAAACTATTTGTCCGTACTTGGTCGAGTACATCTTCCAGTGTAACAGTTGATTGTGCTGTAGAGGCTAAGGCATTGAAAGTGAAGATAGCAATCGTTAATATTGTTATTTGTATAGCTTTCATTACTTAGATTTTTCGATGATGAATGAATCCATATGGTCAAAATCTTCTGTCTCAGATACGATGACTTTATCTCCTTCTTTGAGTCCTGCAGTTACTTCAAAATATTCAGCACTTACTAGGCCTTTAGTAACTCTTACCTTGGTAGCTTGATTTTCATTTACAGTATATAGAAATTGGGTCTTTGTTCCTTTTAGTCCACTACCTCTTTTGGCTCTGAGTACATCCTTCTTCTCGTTTTGTATGACGTATATTTCAGTACGTAGACTAGGTCGTAATGCATCATGATCATCTTCATCCAGAGTGATGAAAAACCTTACTGTGTTATTTACGATCTCAGGAAGTATGCGATCTATCTTTCCAGCCAATCTATCTTTACCAATACGAACTTCTACAGGTAATCCGATTTGTAGCTTTTCGCTGTTACGATCAGATGTAGTCGCTTCTACTTTAAATCTATTGAGATTAGCGATCTTTACTAATGGCTCACCTTCTGCCACGGTCTTACCTATATCTTCATTGATCCAAGTGATGACACCATTCTGAGGTGATTTTACTTGAGTTTCGGTCAATTTTCTCTTCAGCTCAGTGAGTCGTTTTCTTTGAATATTGTATTCGAGTTGAAGATTGTTTTTGTCTGTAGTATTCACTGATCTTTTAAAGGCCAATTCATTCTCTAGTACTTTCTTTTCGATTTTGGCAATACTCAATTTGAGGTTAGCAGCTTCTACATCTTCTGCCGTAGCGCCACCGATACTGAGTAATCTTTCTTGATCACTAAGTTGTGCTTTGAGTTCTGATAGTTGGAGTGCTTTGATTTGATCTTGATAATCTATATCACGGAGATCCTTATCATATTGCAGTTTGAGTTTATCGATGTTGTTACGACGTAGCGAGAGTTCATCATTCAGACGATCGTATTCTAGTTGAGTATATTCTTGATCGAGTTTAAGTATTAGGTCTCCAGCTTTTACTGCTGTGCCAGTAGAGATGAGTACTTCTTCTATTTCTGTAGAGACAGGAGCATTGATCACTCGCTCCGATGCGGCGACTACTATTCCAGCAGCTGATAAGGTTTGTCTGATATCACCTTTCTCTACTTGTACGATATGAAAATCTTTAGAATCAGCCTTTTTAGTAAAGACTTTACGCATGCCGTAATAGGCACCAACTAATACAAGTACGCCTATTATCCAAGGCGCGTATCCTTTAAGTCGATTCTTTTTTTGCTCTGATTGTGATATCTGTTTGTCCATGTTGGCCTCTTTTGCTACTATAGAGCCAATGCCTATGCCAAACATTAAGTGTCACATTATCAGTAAGTAATATATATGATTATTTTTAATGTTGTTCGTTATCGAACAGGTGGTGTGCGTTTATAACTACACTTCCATACTCCCACCAATTTCCAGTAAGATTAATTCCGCGCCACTATCCTTAAATGCTTTTTGAGCTGCATTATGATCTATCTCAATATATGGAAAGGTATCATAGTGATACCCTAAGACCTTATTACAATTGACAAATTCACTAGCTATGACGGCATCTTCATATCCCATGGTAAAGTTATCGCCGATAGGAAGTATCGCAAGATCAAGATCAGGGCAAGTCATTGGGATCAATTTCATATCCCAAGTAAGTGCAGTATCTCCTGCGATGTAGATGCAAGTAGTATCATCCCAAATTACGAAACCTCCAGGATTTCCTCCATAACGACCGTCAGGAAATGAACTTGAATGAATGGCATTGACATACTTTACAGTACCAAAGTCAAATTTCCACTTTCCTCCATGATTCATAGGATGAGCATTGAAACCTTTGTTGCCATACTCAGTGGCGACCTCATAGTTAGACACTAGGGTAGCACTAGTCTGAGTAAGGATAGTTTCTAGATCAGCTAAGTGATCACCATGTGCATGCGTTTGCAGTACATAGTCCGCTTTGAGTGATCTGATATCTATATCGCTAGCCTTTGGATTTGGACTTATAAATGGATCTACGAGGATTTCTTTTCCACCAAATGTAATATGAAGGCATCCGTGCCCTAAAAATTTAATTGTTGCCATGGTTATCGTTTAAAATGATTTCATCCTAAAGATAACAACTCAATGGAATTTTAAAAAGAGACTACACCGATTTGTCTTTTACTTGAAAATAAACCACCCATATAAAATGAATACATGTATTCCTTGTCATTGATAGCATGGAAGTCGGACATCGCTAATCCAAAGTTGTCTTCTATATCTCTATTTTTCAAAAAACTACGGTTGTAATTACCTTGTGTATCTATATTAGCCAAGATCAAACTTGAGCGTGTAGGGTCTCCCATAGACTTTGGTTTTTCATTATCTTCTCGCTCTAGATTTTTATGATAATCAGTATATATCAAATAGATGTTGTCATTACTATAGACCGTTTTGGCAATCAACGTTCCATAAGGTGATAGGTCATAAGATCTACGAGGTATTCTTGTATAAATAGCGTCACTATCGCTGAGTTGAGCAACGATGATAGAATAGATATTATAGCCTGTTAGAATACTTCTATTTCTATTATTGAATCCACTTCCTCTGTAGTCTTCTTCATATCTATAAGGTTGTAAAATATAGGCTAGATCTCCATTTTTTTTGATATGTATACTTGTCTCTACATCTCTTACTTCCACGCCTGGGTCTTTGTCTTTAGTTTGTCCAAAACCATCTTCGTCTATCAGCTCAATGAGTTTTGTGTCAAATTTGTGAAAAGTAGTTCCTGAGCTAGTCATCGCTATGGGATCTATATCGGCCAGATAAACGCCAGTAAGATTTCCTTGGTCTTTGATGCTATACGTACCGACTGCTTGGACCTTTTCTTTGATAGGATTATAAACTAGATCACACCTACGAATAAAATAATCCTGATCATCTAAAGATACATAGGCTTCGGTTTCATCTATACCATAGGTAACTACACGCGTATTATATGCAGGGATGCGATCTCCTTTTTTATTCTTTTTACTTCTTTCGTTACTATAATTATCGTACAATTTATAACTCACATATAGGTTTCCAGTATTGTCTAAGGCGGCATCTCCTACGGTTAGTTTTTCCGTATTTGCTCCTAAGTATACTGGATCTGACCATATAGGAGTTCCTTGGATATTGAATAAAGCTATGTCTAATTTTCGTTCTTCTTTGTTGCCAGCATATTTTTCTGTTATGAATGCCAGTTTAGTGCTGTCCGGAGATAAGATCATTCGTGTCGCAGGTACTCCATCCTTATCTCTGATGGTATGTATTTTTCTCGCTTTATTTTTTTTAAGCTTTTCATTATCTATGTCCATACTTTTGATAATGAATTCATCAGAGAAGTTTTTACGCTGTGAATAATATAATGTAGTTCTTCCTTCAAAATGAAACATACCATAGATATTGATATCATGTGCATCATCAAACTCTAGTTTCGTTTGTGCTATTACATTAAGGTCTTCATCCATTTTGCTGAGGAAGACATTTTTTTCGTCTGATACATAATTGTAATTCAATGGCTTATTGAATACAGAAAGGGGATTCATCTTTGGATCTTCCCAACTTCTATCTTTATACTCAACTATCAACGAGAGAAACCCTCCATCTATCCTGACTGGAGCGATGTTGACCATATTGTCGTCATATTTTTCGCTTTCTACCATGATGACATCCTGTGCCGATATGGTAAAATTCATAAACATAAGTAACGTAGCAATAATCAGAGCGTAATATTTCATAGCAAATGTGTCTTTATCGTCAAATATACAACGAAGTAGATAACAAGATTGTTGGAATGAAAGGTAGAGTAGAATGAAATCTAATGCTCTTTTTGATTTAAATAGCAGTCTAGCATAGATTGTTCGCTACTTTGATCTGCCGTAATAATTGCGACACTTTTATATTGGTTGGCAGTGTTATATGTAGTTGGGCCTATACAAATGATACGTTGTAATGTATTCACATTACAGCAATCCATAGCAGTAGTCAAGTTCATAGGACTAGTGGCAAAGATCGTATGTATCTCTTCCTCGAGATCGATTGCTGCAGGCGTAATGGTATAAGATATTACCTCTGAATATTCTTTTGGCCAATGCTTCTGTATAGATTGGGTAGATTGCTCCGCACGTACAAAACAGATTGATAAGTCAGCGTAAGAATGGATAAAAGCGTTTGCTATTTCTGGAGGTGTACCTTGACCTATGAAGTCAACTTTCATTCCGTAGGACTCTATCATAGCGGCAGTGCCATTACCTAAAGCGGCGTGTTTGGCATTGCTTAAATCTATACCCAAATATTTTGCGGCATTCAAAAAATGCTTCGCTCCATTCTTGCTGTAATAGAAATATATTTCGGACTTGGGGATATCTGTAATCGCCACAGGTTGTATAGACACAAATGATTGATCAATAATGTGGTGGCCATTTTTAGACAGTTGCCATATAGGACTATTCTCACTGAGTGTCCTAGTGATAAGGATATTTTCCCTACTCTTCTTCATCAAACAAATCTTCGAGTTGCCCTATTTTCATGAGCTTAATAAAACACCTCGCTGCTGCGATAACATCGGCGCGAGCATTGTTGGCTGGTGCATATCTTTGCTGAAAACAAATAGCATGTAATTCCGTTAATGAAGGCCACTTATAGCTACCTCTTCTGTTAGGTATCTTACAATAATAAGTACTTTCTTGCATTAAGCAAATTCGTTCTTTTCTAAACATAGGATTGTCCATGCTCAGTCGAATATATTCTGCAGCTACGACGCTCTCATTCATTTTGAGATTGTGAGCGATAAGGAATTCAACCTTCTCTACACTTGCGGCAAATTTTTCTAATACTTCAGCTAATTTGTAACTCTTCTTTACGATATCTTCATCATCTACTTTTACCCTCTTTTGAATGGCTTTAGTAAATTTAAAACCTTCAGGTTCGATGATGCAGTCAAAGTCTTCTTTGGGTTTGAAGTCTTTATCTAATACGATCCAACTCAAATGTATAAGCCTAGGCCATGAAATAGTATCTGTAAATGGCGCTTTATAGTCTTTTGGTTTGTCTATCGGAGAGCAATCAAATATTAAGTATTTCATCGGTATTCTTTATGCTTACTTTTTAATTGGTTTTGAGTTCATTTAGTTCAATGACTATACATTTACAGCCATTAGTTGGTCATATACTTTTTGCGCCATACCATTTGTCGTACTGAGTGAGACCGTCACTTTCTTTCCTTTACCTTCTTCCGTAGGTGAATAAAAAGCTTCAGCGTGATAATATCCCATTTCATCCTTACGGCAATATACTCCGAGTGGTAGGTGACATCCTCCGTCCATCATATTGAGTACTTTACGCTCAACATTAGTAAGATCAGCCACATCTTGGTTGTGAATCTTCATCAATAGCTTTCTCACTCTGATATCATCGATTCTACACTGATAAGCCAGTACGGCTTGTGCAGGAGCGGGTACAAATTCTCTAGGATGTAATTTTACTACTTCTAGATCGTCTAGTTCCAAACCCAATCTATTTAATCCAGCTTGCGCTAGTAATATAGCATCATATGCTCCACTTCTCAGTTTCTCGATTCGTGTAGGTACATTACCTCTGATGTCTTTCATCGTCACATCTGGTCTGAGACTAAGCATTTGTGATTTTCTACGAGCAGACGAACTACCAATTACAGCGTCTTTCACCAATCTAAAATCGGCGGTCATATCGACCTTATCTTTCTTGATCAGTAATGTGTCAGCTGGATCATCTCTATAAGATACGGCAGTAAGACATAGTCCTGATGGGCTTTCTGTTGGCATATCTTTCATAGAGTGTACAGCCATATCTATATCTCCAGCGGTAAGCGCGTCTTCAAGTTCTTTAGTGAAAAATCCTTTTCCTTCTAACTTGTCAAATCCTAGGTGTTGGATTTTGTCTCCTTGAGTCTTGATGATCGTTACCTCAGAATCGATTCCCTGATCCTTTAATAAACCTTGTAGATAATGCGCTTGCCATAATGCGAGCTTGCTTCCTCTTGATCCTATTTTGATGAATGGTCTTGTCTCTTCCATAGTCGGTAAAGGTAATAGTTTACTTATGTCTATTCATGCTGTTTAATGTTTTTAGAATGTAATTATTTGAGACCACCAATTTGACTTATGACAAGTGAACATTGATATTATTCCCAGTGTACAATCAAATTTGAGGCCTCTAGTAGTATTCTTGGTAGGACAAATTGAGTTAAATGACTGATTTCAAGTGCTTTTTTGATCAATTTTGCCCTAAAATCTACGAAACTGCGATAAACCTCTACATATAAAGCGCAAAGCCTTCAATGAAGTCGTTAAATAGTCGATACCTTTGAATATCAAATCGAGAACAAAAGAATTACCAACGATAATGCAAGTTACAGCGCAAGATGTCGCAAATATATTAGGCGGCGAAGTAGTAGGAAACCCATCAACTGTCATCACAGGACCTGGAAAAATAGAAGAAGCCATAACAGGCCATATTTCATTTCTCTCTAATCCTAAGTATACGCATCATATCTATACCACTAATGCTTCTGCAGTATTAGTAGGCAAGGATTTCGCGCCTGAGCAAGAGGTTACAGCTACACTGATTAAGGTAGACGATGTATATACCTCATTAGGCATACTTTTACAGCAATTTGGTCAGGTAGATCATGGGTTTACGGGTATCTCTGATCAGGCAATTGTAGATCCAAGTGCAAGGCTAGGTACCAATGTAAGTGTAGCAGCTGGAGTGGTGATCGCTGCAGATGCTGTCATTGGCAACGATACTGTTATTTATCCTCAAGTCTACATCGGTAAGGGAGTCAAGATAGGTGCGTCCAATATACTGCATGCAGGAGTAAAGATTATGCATGATTGTCAGCTTGGAGCGAATTGTGTCATTTGGCCTAATACTGTCATTGGTAGCGATGGATTTGGATTTAGTCCTGATGAGAATCGTAAATACACAAAGATCCCTCAGATAGGTAATGTGATTATTGAAGATGATGTGGAGATAGGTGCCAATTGTGCTATAGACAGAGCGACTATGGGATCTACAATCATTCGTGAAGGGGTAAAACTAGATAACCTTATACAGATAGCCCATAATGTAGAGGTCGGTGCACATACAGTAATTGCCGGTCAGTCAGGAATAGCTGGTAGCTCTAAAGTAGGTAAACATGCTGTAGTTGGCGGTCAAGTAGCGATCGCTGGACACCTCAATATAGCAGATGGTGTTATGATCCAAGGTCAAAGTGGAATAGGCGGAAATATAACAGAAGCAAACTCCAAATGGTACGGAACACCGGCTATCGAATACCGCAATTATTTGAGGTCATATGCACACTTCCGCAATCTGCCAGATGTAGTACAAAAAATGAGATCATTAGAAAAAGAACTAGAAGCCATCAAGAAATCTATAGCTGCTAATGAAGCATGATAGATTTATAAAGCGCTGGAAAAGTAAGAAGGCCAGAGGATTCAAAGCTTATGTACTTATGACTTCAGTAGGGTGGACTCTGATTATGTTTCCACTATTGAAATTTCTCAACTGGTATCTAAAAGATGAAAATCCCTTCGATTATACTCAATTATGGTGGGAGGTACCGATGTTTTTAATGTCTGGGATTTGCCTAGCTCTTGTATTTTGGATTGTAAATAATTATCTTTACGCTAAATATACAGGAGAGTTTACTCCAGAAAATCATCATCACCATCATGACTAAAGATAATAAATCTTACTCCTTTAGTACGCATTTGATCAGCGGATTTACATTGTCATTAGCTGGCTGGACAATGCTAAAAATCATTAAAGTATTATCAACAAGTGTTGCGGAGCAATTTACTCCTGAAAAACTTCAAATGGAATCTATGATTTGGGGGCCTGCTATATTTCTATTTGCTGGATACAGCTGGTGGAAAGAAAATAAGAAGTAAGATAAAATTGTAAGTCAGTATTTTACATCATATAGTTATTCATATTTTCATACATCTCTTCTTGATAAGAGTTTTGCAGCTTAGTATAGTAGCAGATTTTTTGCTTCACTTGAGTACATAATCTCACTATTTCCCAAATTTAACCTACCTTGTAATGGTAGATAATTATAAGAAGCGTACATCATAACGATTATGGAAGACGAAGCTGGTAAATTGAAGTCTTACTTAGATAGGATAGATAGATTACAAGAGTCTCAAAAGGCAATCTCTGATGAGCTTTTGGAGATAAAAAAACAGATTCGTGCGGAATGGTACAAAAAGGCCATTTCTAAAGATTCTGTTAGTCACCCATTAATAGAAGATTTTGTTCCGATAGAAGAGTCGGTAGTCGAAGAAGATATTCCAGAGAAATATATAGTCAGCATACAGAAGAAATACCAAGAAACAATAAGTGCGAAAGTACCCAAGGAAATTATTGAAAATGATGATGTGGAAACAGAATCTGAAGAGGGATCAGATGTAGCTAGTAATCCAATTTTCGATTGGGAAAAATTCGTTGGTGAAAATTTAATTAGCAAATTAGGAGTATTAATTATATTGATCGGTGTAGTCATCGGTGCGAAGTATTCGATAGAAAACGATCTGATCAATCCAACTACAAGAATTGCACTAGGCTATCTTGTCGGATTACTATTGCTTGGTGCTGGGATGTGGAGTAAAGCAAAATATATAAACTATAGTGCAGTATTAGTTTCTGGTGCTATGGCTATAATGTTTTTTATAACTTTCTTCGCCTATAGCTTTTATAGTCTTATAGCGATGGAAGTCGCATTTGGACTGATGGTTCTTTTTACCATATTTACGGTGATTGCAGCTATTAAGTATGATAGACAAGTCATTGCTATTATAGGATTAGTAGGAGCTTATGCCGTGCCGTTTTTGCTGAGTAACGATTCCGGAGCGTATGAAATTTTCTTCAGCTACATTACTCTAGTTAATGTAGGTATTCTTTTCATAGCCTTCAGACGAGATTGGAAGTACCTATATTATATCTCTTTCACTTTGACATGGTTAGTGTATCTAAGTTGGTTTGGTATTAATGCAGGGGAACCATCTAATTTTAAAATAGCGTTTTTATTTCTCTCAGTATTTTTTGTGCTGTTTTATAACTTAATATTGGCATATAAAATATTCAAAAATGATAAAATTGATATTGGGGAAGTTGTATTTCTTTTAGTCAATGCAGTGATATTTTTTTTAGCAGGATATATTTTGCTCGATCACAATGGACTTGATTCGTATCACGGGTTATTTACATTGAGTAATGGTATAATTCATTTTCTAGTCGCTTTATTTGTCTTCAAAAAAGTAGATGGAAAAAGTAATCTATTTTATTTACTCGCTACACTTGTTTTGATTTTCATCACCATTACCATTCCTGTGCAATTAGAAGGGAATGTTGTGCCAATACTTTGGGTTGTGGAAGCGGCATTATTGTTTTGGGTCGGAAGAACTAAGCAAGTCAAGATGATAGAATATTTCTCATATCCGATAATGGCTCTAGGGATCATGAGCGTTCTGCGTAGTTGGTCAGAAACTTATTTAAGTTATGGCATCCGCTATAACTCTTCAGGTCGGATAAGTGACTATGACTTAACACCATTATTCAATACCTATTTTTTGACGAGTATTATTAGCGTGTTAGGGTTTGGATGGATATGGAAAATCAATAAGGATACCTATAAAGAGAATAGGAAAATATTAGGTTATCCTCTGTCTGATATATTGTCCATGTTGTTTGCATTCATAACAGGATTCTTTACATATATGGCGTTCAAAAATGAAATAGCTCTGTACTGGGATTTAAAAGCTCAAGCAATAAGATATCTTATGCAAAGTGTGGATCATAGCAATGAGCTTTATGATTACTCTAGAGATTTATGGAAGTTTAAATCTTTATGGCTAATGATTTATACAATGCTATTTTTAGTAGGGATATCATGGTTGATGATACATAAAGTTAAGCATACTAATTTGGGGCGTGTCAATATAGTCGTTAATGGGATGATGATTCTTTTATTTTTGATTTCTGGATTGTATTCTCTTAGTATACTCCGGATGCATTATTTGGATCCAGAAGGCTTGTTGCAAGGATATATGAGCGTTTCAATAAGGTATATTGGTATAATGTCAGCTGCAGTGCTAATGTATATGACTTACCGATTTCAGCAACAAACTTTTATTCAGATCAATTTAAAAAAGTATTTCAGTTTATTTTTTCATGTATGCCTGCTTTGGATAGTGACGAGCGAATTCTTCCATTGGGCTGATATGTTTGGAATGGATGGAAACTATAAGCTTAGCTTAAGTGTGCTTTGGGGAATCTATTCAGTTGTACTTGTATCATACGGAATATGGAAAAGTAGAAAGCATTTAAGGATTATGGCCATTGTATTATTTGCGATCACGCTGTTAAAGCTTTTTGTTTATGATATTGCTCACCTCAATACTATATCTAAGACCATTGTATTTGTTTCTCTTGGAGTACTACTGTTGATTATATCATTTCTTTATAACAAATATACTAGTCGGATCAATGATGAAAATTAATAACTATGTTGTAATTGTTTGTATGCTTTTGTTAGCTAATGTAGTGGTCGGACAAGTAGGAGAATATAGATATAAGCGGTCAATTAAGGACGTGAAAGATATCTGGCACTCTATTAGATTGCCTCAAGATGTTTTAAATCATACAAATGTTGATAACTCTGATATAAGGATCGTCGGATATGATCAATCTGGAAAAGAAATTAAGGTTCCATATTTGCTTACATCCTTAAAAGATGAAGTACTAATAGAGAGTAAGGTCGCAAACTTATTTAATACATCTAGGCTTGATAGTGTATACGTATATGTAGCAGAAACAGAGGAGATAGGTAAGATTAACGCAATAGATTTAGGAATAGATAAACTTAATTTCGATGGACGTGTAAAACTGGAAGGAAAAGTAGGAGAGGACTGGTTTGTTATATTGGAAGATTATCGAATTTTTTCGTTTAGCAAACCAAGCGGTAGTTATGCATATACTCGATTGGAGATTCCATTGTCAGATTACAAATCTTACAGAATAAGTCTATCTAATATTGTTGAGCCTACGTTGAATGGTGTCAACGTTGTACGTAGAAGCGAAAAAAAAGGAGCATATTATACATCTAACGCGACTATCAAACATATAGAAGATAATAGTAAATTGAATACTTCAAAGTATTTAATTCAATTAGATTATCCCTCTCGTATTGCCGAATTCATTTTTGATGTGGAAGGTGATTACGACTATTATAGAAAGATAGAATTGAGTGCTATCGTAGATTCTATACAATCTAAGAGTGGATGGAAGAAGCTTAGAAATACCTTTTACAAAGAATCACTTATCTCAACTGAAGGTGGTAAGGTATCTTTCAATGATGTGGTAGCCAATAGTATAGAGATGACAGTCTATAATTTAGATGATCAACCACTTCAATTTAATAGTGTTATTGCTCGTACTCCGCAATATAATCTTGTGGCAAGATTTCTAGATGATTGTGATTATTATTTAAATTATGGAAATTCAGGTGCTCACCCACCACAGTATGATGTATTGAATTTTCAAGATAGCATACCAGAGTCAATGACTGCATTAAAGTTAGGAGAGGTCTCTATACACAAAAGTAAAGAAGTCGTAGATGATTTTTTCATTCCAACGTCTGTATTGTATGCGATTATGGCGCTTATAATTGCTGTGATAGGCTGGTTTACTATTAGGATGTTGTCTACAGAGTCGGAGGGGGGCGAGTAGTTTTATAGTGGTGAACCGATTTATGATTGATCGCCATGGCATAACAGTTACTTCATTAGAAGGAGAGCTTCACTTACTTCGGTTACTGGAAATTTACACACTTTATTTTGACATACATATATCGTCGTTTGTCCATCCTGTAGTTTGTCTTTAAGTAAAGTTAAAGTTCCTTCATCCGTTCCACCAAGCACGATGGCATTCGATAGGTAGTTAGCGTTGAGCTCTTTTGTTTTGGCCAATGCATCTGGACCTACTACTGCAATCTCATATGTTGGACTTATAAGATCTCCATGTAGTTGTATCCAGTTAGAGTAATAGTCAACTGCTTTTGTTCCTTCGATTTGAGGTAACATATTGTTCAGCATTTGCTTTGCATGAGCCTTATACTCTTTATGGTCAAAGTATATTCCTATGGCATGTAGATTACGTGCCATCATAGAATTAGATCCAGGAATTACATTGTCAGCAAGTTCTTTTTTTCTTGCAACTAATTCAGCATCTTGGTCTGATGTGTAATTAAACATTTGGTTAGAGGGATCTACAAAATGCTGTGTTGTATACTGGGTTAATTTTCTAGCTAATTGTAAATATGTCTCATCTAATGTGGCTTGATATAAATTGATGGATGCCATGATGATCGTGGCATAGTCATCTAAAAATGCATTAATCGCGGACTTTCCGTTTTTATAATTACGATAAAGACTACCGTCCTTTTTTAGTTGATTTTTTTGAATAAAATGCATCACTCTCTTCGCTTTGTCTAAGTAGGATGGATCGCCGAAAGCTTTGTATGCTTCTACGAGACCATCTATCATCAATCCATTCCAGCTAGTCAAGACTTTGTCATCTGTTCCTGGTCTGATTCTGGTGTTCCTGTGTGCCATTAGGATAGGGTGGTACTGTTGCAGAATTTCATTAAGTGTACCCTGAGTTATTTTGTTTTTGGATAATATTTTCTCTACGTTATCGGTAACATAAAGTATGTTCGTATGTTCCCAGTTTCCTCTTGACTTTATGGTGTAGTAGTCGCTGAATATCTTGGCATGATTTACATCTGGAATCAGACTATCGATTTCAGCTTTGCTCCATACATAGAATTTTCCTTCTTCACCTTCGCTGTCAGCATCTAGAGATGAATAATATGCGCCACCTTCATCTAGTAATTCTCTTTCGGCAAATGCTACAGTCTCTTCTACGATTCTTTTATACTCTGGGTTTTGGGTCACTTTATAGGCATTGGCATATAATTTAATGAGTTGACCATTATCATAAAGCATTTTCTCAAAGTGTGGAGCTAGCCATTTTGCATCTACAGAATATCTTGCAAATCCACCTCCAAGTTGGTCATAGATGCCGCCTGCGGCCATTTTGTTTAATGTCAATGTTACTCCATCTAAAGCTTTTTTGTCGGCAGTAATTGCATGATACTTTAGTAGTAGATCAAAGTTGTTAGGCATTGGAAATTTTGGAGCGCCTTTACGTCCTCCATGGATCCAATCTATTTTATTTATTAAATGGTTTGTACTAGTGACAAAATTCTGTGTTAGGTAATCCTGATTTGAAGAATTAATTTGTATAGCATCTCTTGATACTATTCCCTGAGTGAGTTTTTGAGCAGATTCTTCAAGTTGTTTTTTTTCATCTCGATATAATTTGGAAAACTGATTCAGTATATCTTTCCACTGGTCATTAGGGAAGTAAGTGCCTGCCCAAACTGGACGGCCATCAGGCAGGGCAAATGCATTTAGCGGCCATCCACCTCTACCACTTATCAGTTGGCAAGCGGTCATATACACATCGTCTACATCTGGTCGTTCTTCTCTATCTACTTTGATGGGTATAAAATTGTCATTCATGATACGTGCGATAGTAGTATCTTCAAAAGATTCGTGCTCCATAACATGACACCAATGACATGCAGCATAACCAATACTAATGATCATCATTTTATCTTCAGCTTTGGCTTTGGCCAATGTTTCGTCGTTCCAAGGGTGCCAGTCTACAGGATTGTGTGCATGTTGTAGTAAGTAGGGACTGCTTTCGTCTATCAAATGGTTTGTGTACAAATGATCTGAATGTGAAGTGTTCTTCTTTGTCGATTTACAGGAGAAGATTGAAAAAGTAATAATAACTAAAGCTAGATATCTTGACATATGATCAGCGGACTGTTTGTATGGAGTAAATGTAGCTATTTCTATGGTAGGGAATCAGTTGCATTGGACTTGCATTATTGCTGCTGATCTTTTTTGGTATATGGTTATATGGTATTGGTAGATTGATTCACTGACAATTTACTGTCAGGCTTTAATTTTGTATCTAGCATTATCAAAAAAATATATTCTAATGAAAAAGATTTTGTTTCCTGTTGATCTCAAATTTAAGATTGGCACGTTAGCCAATGATTTTACTGCTACCGATGGTACAGGATCTACTGTTGCGTATGTAAGACAGAAGATGTTTAAGCTAAAGGAAGATATAGAGGTATTTAGCGATGATAGTCGTACTAGGTTAGTATATAAGATCAAAGCGGACAAATGGTTGGATTGGTCTGCAGCGTATAGTTTTACTGATGCTATGGGAAATAGATTAGGAAAGATAGCACGTAAGGGTTGGGCTTCAATATGGAAAGCACAGTATGAAATCATAGATCAACATGATCAGCTACAGTACCATGTACGTGAAGAAAATGGCTGGGTCAAAGTAATAGATGGAATGGTAGGTGAAATTCCTGTATTAGGCTTTTTTACGGGTTACTTATTCAACCCTAGTTATATACTTACCGATACCAAAGACAATCCCATCGCTAGGCTAAAGAAAGAGCCTTCATTCTGGGGTAGAAAATTTACTATTATTCAGTTGGGAGATATAGATGAAGATGATGATGATCGAATTATGTTAGGTTTGATGATGATGATTTTACTCGAAAGAAGGAGAGGGTAGGACAATTGGTTGAATTTTTGATCATAGCATAGTATATTTTATACTATGAAGCAGATTGTACATATTGGTTTTGGTGATTCAGCCGCAGGAAGTCTTAGAGCGGCGATCAAACTTGGATTGCCGGGTGATAAGGTCGTCGTAAGTAGAGATGATTTTACTCAAGGCCCTATATCCGACTGTATATTGGACGGAGGATTATCACAAAGATCTCAATACTGGAGTACTCTAAAGACTTTGCACCCTAGGCAAAGGGATACGTATGAGCATTATGCATCAACCATAAAGGGTATTAATAGCATTCCGGATAACAGTACGGTAGTTCTATGGCTAGGCAATTCTACACACGATGAGTTGGCAGTAGCTTGGTTAATAAGCTACCTTAGTACTAAGACAATGGATTGGAAATATGTTGACCTTAAAAGCAATTTTGAATTTCGGAATGTTAGTAATCTAGCGATGCTTTCTACAGAACAAATTTGCTTTGAGTATAATCAGGTTAAGGTTTTGACCTCGGACTTACAAGGGAAGTATAAGGAACTTTGGTCTATACTTTCTATTGAAAATTCTCAGTACAGAGTCTTAAATGAAAACCAAGTAATTTCTGTCGAGGATAGCTTTCATGATACTTTTATTTTATCTCAGATTAATAAGAAAGAGCAACTTTTAGGTAAATTGTTGGGGGCTATCATGAATAAAGCTGAACATAGACTTACGGATGTAACGATAGAGTCGAGATTAGTAGCCTTGCAACTACAGAATAAAATATCTATTGAATTGAGTATAGTAAGTGTCTTTATGTCTAAAGTCAAACTTCGCTAACTTCTATATTCTCAGCTATTAATAGAAGCATCTAAACTCAATTATTTGCGTTTATTTATCGAATTGGTTTTCTCATTCCATAAGCGATAAATGTTCCTGCAATGATTTTCACAACAGCTCCTGTCCAAAATGGAGCTACCCCCAAATCAAATGCAGACTGAGCTCCAATATGATAACCAAGTACAGCAAATCCTACAAATAGTATTATCGCAGTACCCAACATATTACCTCTCAATAGGTCTATGAACGATCGACTATCTCTAAAGCCTCTGGTTGTACTCACGCTAAATGTAGCTAAGAGAAATCCCCAAAGATAGCCAGCTCCAGAGTTTGTCAATTTGTCCATGCCGAATTCTCCATCAGCAAATACAGGTTGGCCGAATGCTCCCAAGGCTAGATAGCTTAATATGGCAATCAATGCTTCCCACCTTGGAAGTATTAAAGCAGAGACTAACACAGCTAATGTTTGTCCAGTAATAGGCACAACTTGATCTGCAATGTTGAGGTCGAATGATACTCGCGCAGCAAGTGTTATCGTAATGATGGCAAGCGCAATTCTTAAAACTGAGTTCATTTTTTATTTATTTAAACTATGAATATTAAAATGATTGACTTCATAGTTCGCTTCTATATTTTGTCTTAATCTTAACTTGATATATAATTTTTTTCAAACCTAGTATAAAATATAATAGGTGACAATGGAAGATAATATCAACTACAGTTATCTATTAGATATCTCTTTTACTAAAGCTATACCAAGCTACACCTAGGAATAGAACAGTATATAAAAGACTTCCTATCATAGCTCCATTATTAGATACGAGTAGCCCAAAATCATATTCGTTTTTAATGAACTGATCACCTAGCCTTAAGAAAGGGTTGGGCATCAAATCTTCTATTACATTCATTGGCCACCACTTCATGGCTTCATGAGGCCAAGCCCATACTTGTAGATATCGGAGTACTACTTCTAGCATCATTACATATACGAGATAGAAAAATATTGCTAATCCAGATTTTCGCATCGTAAATCCTATAAGTAAGGCAAAGCTCATATATCCCATGCACATTAAAAAGTAACGTAAAGGAGCCCAGTTACTATCCATAATCAATTCTAAATCGTAACCGTCTGTATGTATAACACCAATGATTATTGTAGAAATAATATAAATGATTGTAGCGAATATACTGAAGGTCAATATGGTATATACTTTTCCTAAAAAGTAATCTTTTCTATTCAATCCATTGATTATACTTTGGCGCATAGTCTTGGAAGCTACTTCGCTAGTGATCATATATATTACCACAAATCCTAGAAAAAAGGATGTAAGCCAATTGCCGATATAACCCATGTAATCCCAAACCGTTGGAAATTCAAAAAATACGTTACTACTAGGAAGAAAATCAGGAGTGGATTTAAATATTTCTTTGGCCACTAAGATTAAAGTGGGAGCCAATATTATATAAAACAATGTAAGAATGCTAACCACACTGTTTTTTCTAAATTTTTTATATTCTAATGATAATAATCTAAACATATCAAGTTTGTTTTTTACGCTAAGTGGAAATATCGTTTGTCTCTCTTACAAAGAAGACAATCACAGTTCTTTAGTGATTTCTAAAAATTCATCTTCTAAGCTCTGTTTCTTGCTTACTAAATGCGTAAGTAATATATCTTCTTGGAAGGCTTTAGCATTAAGAGAACCAATACTTTGTTCTTTAGGGATATTGCATTCTATGATATGTCCTCGCTTTATGACATTGCGTACATATGGCAATCCAAGAAGCATGTTTTCGAGTTTCAACATATCTTCAGCAGCGATTAACACTTGAGCATCATTGTTAAGTAGTGCACCTACTTCACCAGTCTTACGTAAAACACCATTTTTAATGATCGCAACATGACTACATATCTTTTCCACCTCATCTAATAAGTGACTAGCCATGATTACTGTGTTTCCATTGCTAGCTACTCTGGTGAGTACATCACGGACCTCCGATATGCCTTGTGGATCTAGTCCATTAGTCGGCTCGTCAAATATCAGTACTTTAGGATCTCCGATCAATGTAGCTGCTATTGCTAATCTTTGTTTCATACCTAGAGAGTAAGAGTGAAATTTAGATTTTTTTCGATGGGCAAGATTAACTTGTTCCAGTATCTCATCAAAATTGGATTGATTTACATTTTTTATTTGCGCAACGATCTCTAGATTGTCTACCGCATCAAGATATGGATAGAAGTTAGGGGTCTCTAATATAGCCCCTATATGCATTCTATGTTGCTCTCCATATTCACCCTCAAACCATTCATACGTACCTGAGTCCTTACCTAAGATGCCTAATATTATCCCTAGTGTTGTCGTTTTGCCACTTCCATTGGGTCCTAGAAGGCCATATATATTACCAGCTTCTATTTCAAGGTTAAGATTGTCTAGAGCTTTGACTTTACCATAGGATTTGGTGAGATTCTTTATAGATAATACTGACATATGCTGAGTGTTATGTTTTTGATTTTGTACCTATTTCGTTTTATAGATCTATTTAACTTCAATGTAATCTAGTAATATTTAAAGAGTTGTTATTCCAATTGCGACCAATTATAAGTATTGATAGACTAAACAAAGTGTATGTAGGTATCGTTTATACGGTCTGATAGCATAAAAATGCTATCTTTCTGATATGGATAAACAAGAGAAAGTACAACTCAGATCTGAGCTTTTCAGACATTTAGATGGTATTGTAACTATACCAACTGCATATTTACTACATACTAGTGGAATACTAGATTATATCCTAAGTGAAGGCAGTACTACGTTGGGTGCGATTGGCGATAAGTTCGAAGCCAATGATGGGTATCTTAATGTTGCATTGAGAGTTCTTGCGTCTCAGGGTTGGCTTGAGCATAGTATTAAACAGGATGAAATTACTATAGCTATCAATGATAGAAGTACTATCGCTTTTGGGCTGATTCCTTTCTATGCTGATGCGGCTGAGTTAATCAATGTGTCAGGCCACTTTCATCCAAGGAAATTTGAAGACGAACCGTTTAAATATTTAGACAGATTATTCCAAAGATATAATGATAGATATGGAATGGTTGAATCAGATGAACCTGTAGTAAATGAAATTCAAAACCAGATACTTCGTCACATAGAAGGGATTATTGTAGGTCCGTCTATTGTTTCTTTAGGGATGGGCGGCATGTTTCATAAGTACTTTATGAAAGCATCGTTTAGACCTGATGAATTTCATAATAATGGAAGAAATTTTGATAGGTTACTCGATATATTTACTCAGTTAGGTTGGTTTACTAAAAAAAATGATACCTATAGCTTTACTGAAAAAGGACTTTTCTTTGCACGTCGAGCAAGTGCCTATGGTGTTACCGTATCTTATATTCCAGCTTTTAGAAAATTGAATGATTTACTTTTTGGCGACCCCACTATATTCTGGAATCTTCCCAAAGGGGCGAAAGAGATACATGTAGATAGAGAGATGAATGTTTGGGGTAGTGGAGGTGCACATGCTACATACTTCAAAAAAATAGATGAGATCATCATAGATATATTCAATAAACCAATAGAAGAACAACCCAAAGGAATCGTAGATATGGGGTGTGGAAATGGTGCATTCTTGATACATCTATTTGATGTAATAGAGAAAAGAACTTTACGTGGTGAATTGTTAGAAGAGTATCCTTTGTTTCTAGTGGGAGCAGATTATAACAAAGCAGCTTTAGATGTAACTAGGTCTAATATAGTGATGGCCAATATATGGGCGAAGGTAATTTGGGGTGACATCGGAAGACCGGATCTATTAGCAGAAAATCTTCAGGATAATTATGGAATTGATCTTGGCGAATTACTTAATGTAAGAACTTTTCTGGACCATAATCGCATATGGTTTGATCCTAAAGAAAGGGAAGAGAATGCCGAAAGCGAGTCTTCAGGAGCATTTGCATTTAGAGGAAAGCGATTAAGCAATGAGTTGGTAGAGGCGAACTTAAAAGAACATTTCACTAAGTGGGCTCCTTATGTTCAGAAGTACGGCCTATTAGTAATAGAGTTGCATACGATCGACCCAAGTATTACTGCTCGCAATCTAGGGAAAACTGCAGCCACAGCATACGATGCCACACATGGATTCTCAGATCAGTATATTGTAGAAGTAGATATATTTAACGAGGTAGCGAGTCGAGCAGGATTATTTCCTGTCGAAGAATACTTCACAAAATTTCCAGATTCAGAATTGTCGACAGTTTCTATTAATTTGTTGAGAGCAAAGAAATAAGATGTTGATGATAATCAACTTTTTTTTAGTTAATGCTCAATCAAGGAAATAGGATAAAACATTATCATAGAAGTAGCCAAATAACAATTTCTATGATAATGTTTTGTACTTTCTTAATCCTTCTTAGGCGCATTATTGCCACCACTTTTCGGCTTCCCACCGTTTCCTCTAGGGCCGCGACTTTTTCCACCTCCAGATCTTCCTGATCCACCGCTTTTGCCACGATTGTTGCCTCCACGGCCACCAGATCCACCACGTCCACGACCTCCTCCGCTGCCGCCTTGTCTTCCGCGTCCACCGCCGCCTCGTTGCTTTGGTTTGTATTTTGGGTCCCAAGTTGGACTTTGGCCCATTTCTTTAGGAATCTCCAACTTATGTATTACAGTATCTATCAGTTCTTCTATTTTACTGAAGTCGTGCATATCATCCTCATTAATCAGAGTGATAGCTACACCCGTGGTGTCTGCTCTAGCCGTACGCCCAACTCTGTGTACATAATCTGCTGCTTCGCTAGGTACATCATAGTTGACTACTAGATTGATATCTGCTATATCGATACCTCTACTTATTACATCAGTACCCACGAGTATACGTGTTCGCTTAGATCTAAAGTTGTTAAGTACCTGTTCTCTTGTATCTTGGGTTAGATCAGATGAAATACTTTCTACATTATGGCCTTGTCTTTTGAGACTTCTATGTATATCCGCTACTTTCTTCTTGGTAGAAGAGAATATTATGATCGACTTATACGCTGGTTTATCTTTTATGAGTTTGTCTAGCAACATTGTTTTATGTGCATCATTGACAAGGTATGCAGCTTGTAGCACTCCTTCTGCAGGTTTGCCAATAGCCACATTAACTTCTTTTGGATTATTAAGAATCTTCTTAGCAAACTCTCTAATCTTAGGAGCCATAGTCGCCGAAAACATCAATGTTTGACGATCTTTAGGCAACATATCTATTACTTTCTGGATATCCTCACGAAATCCCATATCAAGCATTCTATCGGCTTCATCCAGGATAAGATATTTAAGGTCTTTCAATGTAATGAATCCCATATTAAGGTGAGACATTAATTTACCTGGAGTAGCTATGATGATATCAGTTTGTTGCTTGAGGGCCTTCTTTTGTTGTTCCCAATCTGCTCCAGAACCACCACCATATACAGGTATAGAGGTAACCGGTGCAAAATAGCCAAATCCTTGAAATTGCTGATCAATCTGTAGCGCCAACTCTCTTGTAGGCACTATAATAAGCGCAGTAGTGTTCTTTGATTTGTTATTGATGACTTTATGCATGATAGGCAGTAGAAAGGCTGCTGTCTTACCAGTACCGGTCTGTGCACATCCTATGATATCATTGCCCTCCATGATAAGAGGTATCGCTTTTTCTTGTATCTCCGTTGCCTCTTCAAATCCCATATAAGATATCGCTTCCAATATCCCATCATCTAATCCTAATTCTGTAAACTTCATGTATCTTTTCTTCTATAAGCTGCTAAGATACTTAATTTATAGTGTTGATACTCACTTACTAAGCATTTGACTAATATAACTGACCCCAGGAGTCAAGTATGAAAGACAATAGATTGTCCGAATTCTATTTTTAAGTGGAAATCTATTTTTAACTTCAATAGGAGGAAGTAGTGGCTAATAGTGTAAGATTTTGGCTATAAACAGACCTGGTGTAGATAAGATGGTCTGTTTAGTAATTACCGATATCCTGCGACTTATAATCGCTAGATGCAACACCTATGTAAGTTTAATCCATTATTTTTGAAATATACAACAGTCATAATATGGATTTAATAGTTGAGTACTTTTCTGATATGCCTACGTCGCATAGATCATTGTTGCTGGTCGGAGGGCTTACGCTTTTTTTCTTAATTGAGAATGCTTTTCCATTCTTTAAATTGGATTATAGTAAATGGAAGCATTCAGGAATGAATCTATTCTTTACCATGACCACAGTGATTGTCAATTTTAGCATGGCATTTTTATTAGTCGCTTCGACGATGTGGGTCACTGATCATAGGTTTGGTTTGATCAATTGGATAGATCTTCCTCTATGGGCGCAAGTTATATTTGGTCTCTTACTCATGGATTTAATAGGTGCATATCTAGCACATTGGGTACAGCATAATGTGAAGTGGATGTGGAAGTTTCATATCATTCACCATACTGATCAGCATCTAGACACTACGTCTGCTAATCGTCATCATCCAGGAGAAAGTGTTATTAGATTTATATTTACCATATTGGCAGTATTCATAGTTGGGGCACCCGTGTGGTTGATATTTTTATACCAATCCGCATCATTAGTAGCTACCCAGTTTAATCATAGTAATATGAATATTCCAGAAAAACTAGATACGATACTTTCATACTTTATAGCGACTCCTCGCATGCATCGAGTGCATCATCACTATCGTGAACCATATAGCAATACCAACTATGGTAATATTTTTTCATTTTGGGACCGCATATTTGGCACATTCACCAAAGTAGATAACGATAAGCTTGTGTATGGACTAGATACGCATATGGATGTTCATGAGACCGAAAGTATATGGGAGCTTCTTAAAATTCCATTTGTACCATATCGCGATAGAATAGAATATGAAGAAGAAGAGAAGTTGTAGCGCTTCTATTATCTTACAAATAAATGCGCTCTACAATTAAAGTATCCATTAGGTAACGAAAGTGTGTCAGAGTAATTTCTGTAAGTAGTTTTTGAAAATCCTAAAGTTGGGTCATCACAGGTGGTCTGTTTTGTACGGTCAATAGAAGTGATAGTCTCTAGAAGCCTAGCATTATAGCTACTGCTTATTTCTAATATTTCTGTTGTACTATTGTCTACTTGATAGGACATTATATTCTTATCATCTATGCTAAGTGTCCAATCTACATCACTGCTTGCTGGTGTAGTATCGCCTCCCCAAGGATTGTATGTTTCTATTCATTCCCATTCTCCTTCTAAGTCTAATCCTGTCTGATTTTCTTTATCTCAAAAACTAAGTGTAGCTAATACAAATTTTATAATTAAATACTTCATGGACGTGCTTTATTGGCTTAGGTAGACGTAATAGGTGGAAATTATATTGGAAGCGGAATGTAATATTTTCTATGCTCTATCTTAATGTTGCATTTACATGCGTAACATATATTTTTCATTTGCGACACTTTAAGTTTTTGATCAGTTGATTTCTCAATAATATTAAGGCTATTATCTGATAACATTGGGCTGGTAGATTTGCGCTTATTATTAATTGAATAATTGAGAATAGTCAATTTTAAAAAGGAGATACAAATACTTTTTAATTGATAAATCAAAACGAAAATAAGTAAGCATGAAATTAAAATCTACGAAGTTTATTATCATTTTAATGTACATAGTACTAGCCAGTAGTACATTGTTTGCTCAAGGTAGAATCACAGGTGTGGTTACTGACGCATCTGGATTGTCAGTGCCAGGTGCATACGTATCTATTAAGGTAGATGGATGCCATGATATGACAAATGTAGATGGCGCCTACAGAATACATAACGTGCCAGAAGGCAAACATGAATTGTTAGTTTCGTATATCGGATATCAAGACCTTTCTCTAAATGTCACTGTGGTAAATGGAGCAGTAACTACATCTGATATAATATTGTCTGATGGAAATCAATTGGCTGAAGTCATCATCAATGGTAGGCTAGAAGGGCAAGCCAAGGCATATAATACGCAGAAGAACAAATTGAATATTACAGAAGTATTAGATGCAGAACAGATAGAACGTTTTCCTGATGCTAATCTAGGGGATGCACTTAAAAGACTAGCTGGAGTAAATGTTCAATACGATCAAGGGGAAGCAAGATTTGCAAATATTAGAGGTACAGCTCCGGAGCTAAATTCTATCACTGTAAATGGTGAAAGAATTCCATCAGCTGAAGCAGAAAAAAGATTTGTACAATTAGATTTAATTCCTTCTGATATGGTAAGTAGTGTAGAGGTCAATAAAGCTGTGACACCTGATATGGATGGTGATGCTATTGGAGGATCTATCAATTTGGTAACTCAGAAGGCAAAGACTGGAACCAAGATAAAAGGGACTTTAGGAAGTGGTTATAGTTTACTTACAGAGAAGCCATTGTTCAAAGGGAAGTTAGCATATAGTAATAGGTTTGCTGGAGATAGAGTTGGAGTCGTGCTGACTGCATCTGCATTACAAAAGCCAGTACGATCTGATAATATAGAGGCGGAGTGGGACTATACAGATGAAGAGAATAAAGATGCATCTGCAGTTCCGACTGACATCCAAGTTAGACAGTATGAGTTGGAGCGACTAAGACAAAGTTATGCAGCTACGCTCGATTATGACTTGTCTACGAATCATAATATTTACATCACAGGAATGTATACCAAGCGCAACGATTGGGAGAATAGATATCGTCTGAGATATAAGGATATAGAAATGACTGATGAAGGTTATGTAGCGGAGATCAGAAGACAAACCAAAGGAGGAAGTAGTAATAATAAATCTGCAAGATTAGAAGATCAAAGAACGTATAGTCTCACAGCTGGGGGCGAGCATTTCTTTGGGAAATTAAAAGCCAAATGGTCCTTGTCTTCTTTATCTGCTAGCGAAGATCGACCTAATGAAAGGTACATCAGCATGAAGGCGAAAGACCAGTTAGTAGATCTAGATCTAAACGACCTGACGGCTCCTAGTGTCACGCCATTAAATATGAACACTCAAGACCTATCTGACGCTTATGGTCTGAATGAGATTACAGAAGAGAATCAATTTACTGAAGAAAAAGATATCAATGGACGATTGGATTTAGAACTGCCTGTCTTCTATGGTGCTAATTCTAGTTTCTTAAAATTTGGTGGAAGGTTTAAAACTAAATCCAAAATGAGGAACAATAACTTTACGGAATATGAATCTATGAATGAAGATGAATTTATTGCGAATACTTTAAATCATACGCTAGATAAAGGCTTTAATAATTTTAGTCATGAAGGATATCATATTGGATCATTTGTGAGTGAAGATTTTCTAGGTAAGATCAATTTTTCTAACCAATTTGTAGGGGAATCTGTAATCGAAGAACTTGCAGGAAATTTTGAAGCGGAAGAAGATGTGTATGCAGGTTACGTGATGTACACACAAAATATTGGAAAAAAAACAAGTGTAATTTTAGGCGCAAGATATGAGCAGACAAAAGTGAATTATGCTGGAAAAATATTTGATGGTGAAACACTTTCAAATACTGAAATAGAAAGTGATTCTTATAGTAATTTTTTGCCAGGAGTGCATGTAAAGTATAGTCCATCAAAATGGAGTAACATCAAGTTGGCTTGGACTAACACCATCGCACGACCTAATTATTTTGATCTAGTGCCTTATCAGCAGATAGAAACTGAAGACAATGAAATACAAGTGGGTAACCCTTCATTAGAAGCTACGACATCTATGAATTTTGATTTGCTAGGTGAGTATTACTTTCGAAATTTAGGAATTTTGTCTGGTGGAGTGTTCTATAAAGATCTTAATAATATTATAGCAGATAAATCTCAGAATGATTACGAATTTCAAGGGAATGTATATGATAAGTATACACAGCCTGTCAATGCAGGTAATGCATCATTGCTAGGTTATGAGTTAGGTCTTTCTCGCAGATTAGATTTCTTGCCATCTGTGTTGTCCAATCTTACTGTGTACGGAAATTATACGTATACCAAATCTGTGTTGAAAGACATAACTTTAGAAGGAAGAGAGTCAGAAGACCTTCCACTTGTCGGTACACCATCTAACTTAATGAACCTTAGCCTTTCATATGATAATAGTATGATGGATGTTCGAGTGTCTTATAATTTTGCAGGAGCATTTATAGAAGAGTATAATGATGAAACATTTTTTGATAGATGGTATGGTGATGTGAGCTATCTAGATATCAATGCTAATGTGAAGCTCAATAAAAAATGGACTTTATATGCGAGTGCTAATAATTTACTCAATACGCCACTAAGATACTATCAAGGAGTAGAGGCTCGAACAATGCAAGAAGAGTATTACGGAGTACAAACTAGAATAGGTGTCAAGTACGCTTACTAAATATCTATAACTATACGCACTATGAAATTAGTAAAAGGAATAATACTGCTTGCACTTGTAAGTATATATGGATGTGGTACAGCCTTCATCAGAAATAAAGAAGCAAGAGAGGATGCCGCTAAAATGCAAGCGGCACTTGATGCCCAAGCTGAAGTGTTATCAACACTATATGCAACAGCTGAGACGGTACCAGTAGATGCTATCAAGGTAGATGATGATGCGGCAGATGATCCAGCTATTTGGTATAATCGAAAGCAATCTTCGGAAAGTAAGATTTATGGATCTAATAAAACAGCAGGAATACATACTTATGATCTGACAGGTAAAGAATTGCAATTTGTAACATGTGGCAGGATCAACAATGTAGACATTAGACAGAATGTAGATCTTGGAAATGGTCCTGTAGATATTATTGTCGGATCTAACAGAACTGGTAATTTATTGACTATGTTTCTGATTGATGATGAAGGACTAATAGTCGAAAGTAGCAGGACTGATCTCAGTTTAGGAAAGCGATTTGAACCTTATGGGTTTTGTATGTATGTTGGAAAAAACAACACTTTATATGCCTTTGTCAATGCTAAAACTGGTCAAATAGATCAGTATAAAATTGGTCAGATGAGCAACGGAGATTTTACAGGGCAAAAGGTTAGAACCTTGAAACTCAATACTCAAGTAGAAGGGATGGTTGCTGATGATGCTCAAAGAACGCTGTACGTAGGCGAAGAAGAAAATGCCATATTTAGATTTGGTGCAGAGCCTACAGATTCTACCACACCTATCTTATTGGCTGAAAGTACAGCCTTAAACTCTAAAGTGGAGTATGACATTGAAGGTCTTACACTTCTTACCTCAAAGTATCTTATTGCCTCTATCCAAGGCAGTTTTTCTTACGCCATATTTGACCTTGATGCAGATAGCTATGTTACTTCATTTAAGATTAAATCAAATGTAGTAGATGGGGTAGAAGAGACTGATGGAATCGATATCAACATACTGCCAATGGGTGCTCAATATCCTCGAGGTATCATGGTAGTGCAAGACGGTTTTAATACCAATGATAATGGTGATTTAGAGAATCAAAATTTTAAAATAATTGATTTAGTAGAGTTGTATAAACTGCTAAATTTTCCGGCGGATTAGAAAATGGGCAGTCTATTTAGACCATATCTTTTTCTCTCCATGCCCTAGATTCTTTTTCATGCTTTGGATGATCATCTAGATCGAGATATTCGTACTCATTCTCTTCTAGGTGGTCATCCATGCTATATTGTATGTACTTACCTACCAATGCCGCACCCCAAAATCCAATAGCCCAAAGAAACCAAAGGTAGCCTGGTGAAGTCATTAGATTGATAAATCCTAGTATTAAGGCTGTCGTAGCAAAGCTTCCTAGTTCTTTGTGGAATTTCTTTTTCTCTTTACGGTTCATGTTATTGGTTGTTTGATCTATATATAATTACAATGATATTTGTTTTTCAGTTTCTCAGATTTGGTTAATTCGTCCAATCGACGGATTGTCTAGACAAAATGACGCATATGCCTAATAGAGTTATGTAACATAAAGACATAATGCTTCGTCACTATAGTGTGAAACATGATGCCTGAGTGATGATTTGCTCTTTAGGAGTATTAAAAGAAATACCCATTGTAGACTAGAAGGTTATGGCTGATTTAACCTCCTGAGACGGCGATACTTAGTCTTAAATAAGCGTTAATTCATCGATTCTAGCCTTCAAATTGAAACTTTAGGTCTCAGAATTCTATTTTTACACACGAAAGCCTGTGAAAGGGCTACTAACTAGAACTATAAATCAATCAATAATTACAATAATGAAGAAGCACTTATTAAGTTTCCTACTCCTCGTAGCTCCAATCGCACTGATCACTATCAATGCACAGAAGACTCTTGACAAAGGAACTATCAAGATGGAAATTACTAAAGTAGGATCTGAAGATGCGCAGACTGCTCAGATGTTAGAAATGATGAAAGGAACGTCTTTCACTGTTATATTTAAAGGTGAAGAAAGTATCACTAAGACAAGTATGATGGGTGGCATGGTAAACACAGATGTCAAAATGAACAAGAAGTCTGGAAAGATGGATATGTATATGGATATGATGGGCCAAAAGATGTGGATCGAAACTGATGAAGCAGAAGCTCAGAAAGGACAAATAAAGCCTACTATAGAAGAAGTAAAATCTGATACTAAAGAATTACTAGGATACAAAACGTTCCGAGTAAATATTAAAAATGCCGAAGCGCCAGATATGAAAATATCAGCATACATTACTAAGGAGATTAAAGCTCCAGTAAATGGTATTCAAGGGTTACAGGCGGTTGAGCTTTCAGGATTTCCATTGATGGTTATTATGGAGTCTCCTCAGATGTCTATGACTATCGAAACTAAAGAACTATCTGAAGAGATGGACGAGTCAGCATTAACAGTTGACACAGCAGGATACAAGAAAATGACAATGGAAGAATTCCAAAAATCCATGGGAGGCATGGGTGGAGGAATGGGTTTCTAAGAGACCTTTCTATTCATACTCAATCCAGCATTGAGATAAGATTTAAAGAGCTTGCATCAATTTTATGGTGCAGGCTCTTTTTTTTTATGATTTATTGAGAATCGAAATTTTGTAAGTGTGGTAATACACTCCTTAGTTATAGATTTGATATCTTTCATCCAATAGAGGAATAATGGACAAATACGAACTCAATAAAAACACATTTAACAAACTAGCGACGGAGTATCAAGATCGCTTTATGGAGTACGAAGGATACCTAGATACATTTGATTTGTTTCTAAAAGAGCTAGAGAAAAATAATGCGAGTATTCTTGATGTCGCTTGTGGTCCTGGTAATGTAACAAAGTACTTACTTTCTCATAGAGCTCAACTAAATATATATGGAATTGATATAGCATCCAATATGATTGACTTGGCGAGAATAAATAACCCAAGTGCTAAATACGATGTCATGGATTGTAGATATCTATCACATGTCAGTGATAGCTTTCATGCAGTGATATGCGCCTTTGGTTTACCGTATCTCTCCAAAGAGGATGCCGTCAAATTAATCAGTGATAGCTGTAATCTATTGGAAGAAAATGGTCTCTTCTACATGAGTACTATGGAAGGGGATAATGGCCAATCAGAATATGTGAAATCTGCAGCGTATAATGAAAGTACATTCGTATATTATCATGAGACTTCATATCTCAAAAAAGCTTTGGAGATAAATGAAATGGAAATCTTACATGAAATTAGAAGGCCTTACCAAAATAATGAAGGAAAGAAATTTGTGGATCTATTTTTAATTTCTCAAAAAAAGAGATAGTATGAAACAGTAATTATGGTACTTATGCGAGATTAGTAAATGAGCGACACTCAAAATACATGTCGCTCATTTTATAGATTTTAAGAATTGAAATTACTGTTTAGCAGAACCTATCATATCTTTCATGATCATAACGGTCTCTTGTAGATATACATCTTTATGAAGCCCTTCTAGCCAGTCTTCATTACGTGCTATGCGGCTACTATCCGATTGTATATAATCAATGTCCATAGGTAGGTTAGAGATGACTAATCCAGCAATAGGATCTTTCATTATATTGTCATATCTCTCAGCTCTGGTTTCTCTTTCAGCTAGGTATTCTTTGTATCCTTCAAGAGATAGTGGAACATCAGTATCATTTTCTACTTCTTTGATATATTTAGCATTATCATCGATAAGATTAAATACCGCATTGCTTGAGACACGACCTTCACTTTGTTGCTTAAGTTTTTGGATATTAGGAACGTGATATACATTTTGCTCGTATGGTACAGGATCTATTTTAGACCATTCCAAAGCATTGTCGTATTCTTTTTCACCTACGTTGACATAGCTGAAATTGTCTGGTAGCACGATATCAGGAATAATACCTGTGAGTTGATTAGATCCACCATTAATTCTGTAAAATTTCTGAGTCGTCATTTTTACTTGACCAAGTGGCTTTAGATCAGAGGCTCCATTGTATACTCTGTCTAGATCATAAAAACCTTGCACCGTCCCTTTGCCGAATGTAGAATTGCTTCCTACGATTAATGCTCTGCCATAATCCTGTAATGCTCCAGCTAATATCTCTGAAGCCGAGGCACTAATCATATTTGTCATTACGATCATTGGGCCATCGTAGGACACACTGCTATCTCTATCCTTGTAGACTGAGGCTTTTCCTTCACTACTTTTCACTTGGACGATAGGGCCTTCTTCGATGAAGAGACCAGACATATCTATTACATCTTGGAGGGATCCTCCACCATTCCATCTGAGATCGAGAATGATACCGTTTACATTTTGAGCATTAAGCTTTTCTACCTCTTTTTTGACATCATCAGCACAACTGTTTTCACCATCAAATGTAGAATAGAATACAGGAAGTGAAATGAAACCAATATTTTTAACCTCTTCAAAATCTACAATCACAGATCTTGCAAATGACTCATCCACGATCACTTCATCACGCTCGATAGTAATCACTTCAGTCTTACCGCTCTTTTTACGAATAGTAAGATGCACTTTCGTTCCTTTTTTACCTCTAATAAGCTGCACTACATCATCTATACGCATTCCGGTTAAGTCTACGGGCTCGTCATCTTCATCTTGTCTTACTTTGAGTATCTTATCTTCTACAGCAAGTTGTTTGGCTTTCCATGCGGGTCCACCTACGATTATTGTTGAGACTTCTGTGAGATCATCTTTGACAAATAGACGAGCACCGATACCTTCTAATCTACCACCCATTTTGAGGTCAAAATCTTCTTTGGCTTTAGGGCTGTAATAGTCAGTATGTGGATCATAGGTATGAGTGAGTGTATTCAAGTATCCTTCAAATCTATCTGATCGACGAATATCATCTAATCGCTCAAACCAATCATCAAACATCTCTTTTGTGTTCTTTTTGGCTTTAGTTAAAAGCTCTTCATCACTCTTTTCTTTATCTTTTGGATCGTCACTTTTCTCTCTGTCTGATAAGTAAGTCTCATATCTTGTTACCACTTGGAATGTCAGATAATCTCTCCATCGTGCGGTTAATTCTTCTTCATTTTTAGCAAAGGATGTTTTCTCGCCATCCAGTTCTAAGCTATTTTCAGAACTAAGAGATATCTCTTCGTCAATGAGAGATTCATAGATTTTTTGAGATCGAGCTATACCATTCTCCATCAAGGTATTTGAAAGATCAAAAAACTCGAAAGATGATGCATTGATTTGTTCATCAATACTGTTCTGGTATACCTTTAGCTGATCCACTTCAGAACTTAGGAGGAATCTTTTGCTTCTGTCCATTCCATCAAGATATTCTTTATAAATCTCTTGTGATAGAGAATCGTCGATCTCTTGAGGTGAAAAATGTAACCTTTCTAGTACAGCCATCAATACTTGTAGCGTAAGGCTTTCCTTATCTTTATTAGCTTTTGGAAATACAGCTGCAATGACAGCAACAGAGGCTGCAAGTGCTAGTGTAATTAGTAGTTTGATTTTCATCTATTTGATTATCTGTAAATTAGTATAACTGTTGACCTTCTTGTATAGTTTATTAAAACCAAGTTAAGAAGCTCTGACATAGGGAACAATGGAAGCTATCACATCGTTGCGATATATGAAGTTAAATATAATAAAGTTATGGATTTACGTATCGGAATCATTTTTATGTTAATGTCGTGTTATATAGGCGCTTATGCGCAGAATGAACCAGAAAATCCAGAAAACGATACTGAAGTCGAAGAGTACTATGAAGAAGAATACGTAGAAGAGGATGACTATTCTCGTATGCATTTGGTAGAACTCAATCTACACCTTACAGACCCTGCGATTGCATTGAAACGAAATCTAGATAGTAAGTATTTTGGTGTAGGTCTAGATTATTTATTTCAATTATCAAGCGATGCCCCAGCTTTCATAGGTATGGGTTTTGATTATACATATCTCGAAAATGCAAGATTAAATACCGTAGATCCATTGGATGGCTTTCCTTTTAACCATAGCACGACAACTTCGTTGGGTAGCTGGATGGCTATCTATAGACATTATTTAGGGGTGAATATATTAGGGTTACAGCCATTCGTAGAAGGTAGAGTAGGCCTTAGTGCCATGTGGACGAGTACTTCTGTTACATCTACGGAAGATGTTGACTTTGCAGAGTTTGAATTCAACAATTTTGACGCATCCTTGAGTTATGCTTTTAGAGGAGGTGTACATTTTGCTGTGGCTGATGCTATTTATATCACTGCTAAGGTGGGCTATATGAGCTCGTTATCTACAAAATACGATGCAAGAGACGATGAATTAGTTGGATTTAATTCCTCTTATGATTTGTACACTCGAAAGAGTAGCACATTAGATGCCATTAGATATGATCTAGGTGTTACCTTTGCGTTTTGATTTTTTACTCAGATATATTTTTGAGGTAGAATATCTTTTATTTAATACAATACTAATCAGTCTTAATGACGCAATAGTTTGATCTTAAAGCTATTGACGAGTTACATGAAAGACTTACAGCATCATCGATGAGCGATACACAAGATTATAACGAACTCCACGAACTGCAGACAGTTAAAGTAGACAAAGGTCAAGGACCTATTAGGATTGATAAATTCCTAATGGCTCGAATGGAGCAAATGTCTCGTAATCGACTTCAAAACGGAATCGACGACGGACTAATCACGGTTAATGACAAGACGGTCAAAACTAACTATAAGGTAAGACCTCATGATGTGATAAAGGTGTACCTGACGGAGGCTCCGAGAGATAGAACTATATTACCAGAGGAGATGGATCTTGATATAGTATATGAAGATGATGATGTAATGGTGATCAATAAACCGCCAGGGCTAGTAGTGCATCCAGGAGTAGGTAACTATAGTGGAACACTTGTCAACGGTCTTGCACATTATTTCCAAAATCATCCTTTGCCTTTAAAAGAAGGGAATGATAATGATCGACCAGGATTAGTACATAGGATAGATAAAGAAACCTCTGGGTTAATGGTAATAGCGAAGAATGAAAATGCTATGACTCATCTTGCAGCCCAGTTTTTTGATCACTCAATAGATAGAGAGTACCTTGCACTCGTATGGAGTTGTCCAGAGCCTGAGGCAGGTACGATAGACGAATATATAGGAAGGCATCCTAAAGATCGAATGCTTATGACGGTGTCTGAGGATCAAGATTTTGGTAAACATGCCATCACGCATTATGAAGTGATAGAAGATCTCTATTATGTCTCTTTAGTAAAATGTAAACTAGAAACTGGACGTACGCACCAGATTCGTGTGCATATGAAGCATATAGGACATCCATTATTTAATGATAAGCGATATAATGGAAATGTGATCAGAAAGGGTACTGTATATAGTAAGTACAAACAATTCGTATTTAATTGCTTTGATATTATGCCTCGTCAAGCACTGCATGCAAGAGTATTAGGGTTTACGCATCCTACATCTGGAGAGAGATTGCATTTTGAGCAGCCACTTCCTGATGACTTCGCTGGAGTAATGGACAAATGGAGACATTATGTAGAGTATAAAAAGTGATTCTGACCAAGTGATTCTGACAATAGAAAAAAGCTCAACAAACAAAGAGTTAACTGTCAGAAACACTCAAGATAAATGAAATAAGTGCTTTAGACCAAGTGATTCTGACAATAGAAAAAAGCTCAACAAGCAATGAGTTAACTGTCAGAAACACTCAAGATAAATGAAATAAGTGCTTTAGATCAAGTGATTCTGACAATAGAAAAAAGCTCAACAAATAATGAGTTAACTGTCAGAAACACTCAAGATAAATGAAACAAGTGCTTTAGACCAAGTGATTCTGACAATAGAAAAAAGCTCAATAAGCAATGAGTTAACTGTCAGAAACACTCAAGATAAATATAGAGAGGTCAGAGGGTTTGGCTTAAGTAGTAAGATCGAGAAATAAATAACCATAATGAATCTAAAAGATAGAATCAAAGCCTTGGTCGAATTGTCTAAGGTGCTCAACAAAGACAACGAGGAGCTTAAGGCTAATGTACTCCAATCTAAATTACACAATCAGTGGTTTACAGAAGAGAATAGTTGGAAGATGATTGAGGCTATCAAAACTCAATTTTTAGCTGAGGATATTTTAGAAAAATGGACAGCTAAGTATACTATTAAGGATGGTAATAAGATCCAAAAGGTAGGTCTTGTACTTGCAGGGAATGTTCCATTAGTGGGATGGCATGATATTATGTGTTGCTTTGTGGCAGGACATACCTCACTGATAAAGTTGTCTGATAAAGACAAATTTTTAACACCATTTTTTATAAAGACTTTATCTGAAATTGATAGTCGGACTTCCCAGTATTTCGAGTTTATAGAAAGGCTCAAAGACTTCGATGCTGTCATCGCTACAGGGAGTAATAATACAAGTAAGTACTTTGAGCAGTACTTTGGTAAATATCCACATATTATAAGGGCCAATCGAAATGGAGTAGCGGTGCTCACAGGCAATGAAACAGATGAGGAGATCAAGGCGTTGGGTGCTGATATATTTGAATATTTTGGCTTGGGCTGTAGAAATGTATCAATGTGCTTAGTACCTCGTGATCTAGATTGGGAGAGGTACCTCAACATATGGCACGAAGGCTATAAGTTATATGCTCAACACAATAAGTATAAAAACAATTTCGATCATAATGTATCGTTGTTTATACTCAACAAAACGAAGTATATGATTAGCGGATCACTCATCGTAAAAGAAGATGCTTCGATCGCTTCTCGTATTTCCAGTATGCACTATCAGTATTATGATTCTCAAGAGCAGTTAAGAGCATACCTCCAAGAAAACAAAGACTTAATTCAATGTGTTGTATCTTCAGATGAGATCAAGGACATAGGTACCTTTAGGTTTGGTCATGCTCAGCAACCGAAAATTAATGACTATGCTGACGGTGTCGATACTATGGAATTTTTATCGAATCTTTAATTTCTATAGAAATGACCAAACAAGAAAAAGCAGATGATATCGCTCGGATATTAGAAGAACTTTATCCAGTTATACCGATTCCATTGGATCATAAAGATCCTTATACTTTGCTAGTTGCGGTGCTATTGTCTGCCCAGTGTACAGATAAACGTGTCAATCAGATCACTCCTGATCTTTGGGCTATGGCTGATAATCCTTATGATATGGTTACGCATTCTATCGAAGAGATTAAGGCAATCATAAGACCTTGTGGTCTTTCTCCAGCTAAGTCAAAAGCCATTTGGAACTTGTCTCAGATCTTAATTGATGAGCACAATGGAGAAGTGCCACAAAGCTTTGAAGCCTTAGAGCGATTGCCAGGTGTAGGGCATAAGACAGCAAGTGTGGTGATGTCTCAGGCCTTTGGTGTACCTGCGTTTCCTGTGGATACTCATATTCATAGATTAGCACATAGATGGTGCCTCAGTACAGGTAAAAATGTGGATCGGACAGAGAAGGATCTGAAAAGATTATATGATGAGAGTATTTGGAACAGATTGCATTTACAGATAATATTTTTTGGACGTGAATATTGCCCTGCGAGAGGACATGATCATAAGGCCTGTCCAATATGTAGTAAATATGGTCGTAAATCATTATTCAAATAGCAAAGCTCTAAATGCTACTTTAATGCAACCGATACGCTCAATATTCAAGGTAATATTGATGATTAATACGATCGTGGATGAAAATCTTTAGTACGAAAATCGAGAGATAAGGGCATAGAAAAAGGAATACCAGTGCACAAAGTGATATTCCTTAGGGTTGATTTTAACAGTTGCAGTTACTAATAAATTTTAAGTATCAGCATCTGCTATACCTAAGGCAAGTACTGTGCCAGAATGCAGGAATTAGTAAATTGGTTGTTTTTCAATACAAGGGAAGGATTAACTTTCGAGTAGTTCATCTATGTTTCCTTGGAGTGCAGTGATATTACCCTGTAGGATATTCATCTCTTTTTCTATAACTAACACATATCGTCTAGTCTTATCAAAAGTGGATTCCACGTTGTTGAGCGCGTTTTTAATTTTACGTTGGATCACCCAATCCGAAATGAGATTATCAAAAAAGATATCCATAAATCTTCCGAAGCCGTCTAGTTTAATATGAAGTTGTGTTTGTTCGATATTGACATCTATAAGTTCTCTATCGAATAATGTCAGTTTATGCTTCGCTTGTTGAGCGGCATTCATGGCTCTGTCGATTGCATTATGTTTCATTTGAGAATAGTAGGCACCTTGCTTATTCATCATATCCCAATTGCCCCAATGTTCTGCATCTTTGAGATGTTTGATGACTTCACCTATTGCTCTCAATGCTGTATCCCCAGCGGAGTTTGCTTGTTTTAATTCCTCTAGTTCACCTTGGATATCATCCATTTCTCTATGGATACCTGTTAATTGTCTTCTAAGGTGGTCGTCAGTGCTAAGTATTTCTTGGAGACGCTGCTTTTTGAGTTGTTCAAGATTAGCTTCTAGTCCTCCGATTTCTTGCACTTTGCTACTTAATATTTTGTGTTCATATTCGAGTAGTTCTATATCTTTTTTTAGCTCTTTATGTTTTAGAGATACGGTCAAGTATTCTTGTCTTTCTTTTTCTAACTGTTCGTCTTGCGATCCTAATATTTTGTAAAATACAGAGGTGATACTCATTTTCTCTAGCCCTTCGATGTCTCTTAGTTCTTTTACGAGTTGATCCTCTAGTTTGGATAACTGAGCAAAAGAATTTTCGAGTTCGGTTACCGTACTAGAGTGGTGTTTTTGAATAGAATTTAACTTTTTAATCTCGGCTATAGTATCCTGTATTTTTACTTGAGTGCTAGTCATGTAGTATCGTTTGTGTATTTATAGGCAAATTGCCGATTTTGTTCGTATTTTTATTACTCTGTAAGATATATAATAGATCTATATCTCAGGTGCGATAGTCTTATTTTATTATACTATCCAAAATGATTAATGTAAACCTATAAATACAAGAAAAC
>CALKJD010000138.1 GCA_937995755.1 uncultured Saprospiraceae bacterium
GGGAAGTGAGATTACGAAGTTGGCGATCCGTACTGTAGAATTCAAAAAAGGGCTGATGCTTTCTTTTGTGAGTAGAGTCTCGTCTAATGATATCACCAAAAATTATACGATAGCTATCGGTATCAAAAAGATATCTGAACAACTCGAAGATGCCTTTGCTCAAGGCGAACTCTCTACTGTCAATTCTGAATATTTCTTTGCTTACCCAGAAAAAGGAAAGGGCAAACTCAAAAAGAAAGATAGAAAAGATACCATGTCTGCGGAAGGCAAGGCTGATCACCCCCAAAGTGGCTCTACAGATCAACGACAAAATTATCTGTATGCCTTAGGTGTGACTGATGAAAATGGAAAAGTCCTCAAAGACAAGCGTGCTAAATATCGACAGATCAATAAATTTAAAGAAATCATTGATCCTATCATAGCTAAGTCTGGGCTAGACCCAAAAATGAATATTGTAGACATGGGATCAGGCAAAGGTTATCTCACTTTTGCATTATATGATCACCTCAAAAATCAACTAGGCTATTCACCACATATGACAGGGATCGAACTCCGATCTGATCTCGTCTCTATCTGTAATGATATCGCCGTGCATGCAGGATTTGATAATTTAACTTTCAAGGCAGGAAGTATAGAAACTACTCCGATCGCTCAACCAGATATATTGATTGCCTTACACGCTTGTAATACGGCCACAGATGATGCGATCGCCAAAGGGATCCACGCCAAAGCTAAAATGATTATTTGTTCGCCTTGCTGCCATAAGCAAATCAGAAAGCAAATGGCTCCGACGACCGCCGTAAATAGCATCTTACAGTTTGGGATATTGAAAGAGCGGCAAGCAGAGATCGTGACAGATACCATACGCGCTTTGATATTGAGAGCCTATGGATACCAGACCCATGTGATGGAATTTATATCCACAGATCATACACCAAAAAACTTGCTGATCACCGCGATTAAAGAATCAGATCCTTCTGAGCCTTTGCAAAATTACATGGAGGAAATAGAAGCCCTAAAAGCATTATATGGCATCTCTGAGCATCAGCTAGAAAAACTCACCTATGGTATGTAGTCTGAATCAATCGCTCAACATAGAAGAGACAATGTGTGATAATCAAATGTATGGTTCATTCTAGAATTCAATTTCATCATAACTAAGTGACGACTGAAGTAGATATAATATATCAATAAGGGGCCTGATACTTTTACTTCATTCGATGTATAGGTTGTTTAGAGGCGTCGTAGCAGTTATCAAATCAATAAACAAATTTCAGATCGAAGCATCACAAAACGAGTTCAATATAATCTATTGATTTATAACAAATTACAAATTTCTCATAGATGACATTCAGATTACTTATCTTTGCAAAAAGCAGCATAATGAAGTATATATTGACACCGATAATGATAATGATGATGAGTTTCTCGGCTATGTGCCAGCTAGTCATCAATGAATTGGACTGTGATACGCCAGGGATCGACGACATGGAGTTTGTAGAGCTACTATCCGATACACCTAACTTTCCTTTGGATGGCTATGTGGTCGTATTTTTCAATGGATCAGAGAATGGCGGCAACACTAGCTACTTCACCGTAGATCTAGATGGTTACGCAACAGATGTCAATGGCCTACTATTGATTGGTAGTAATACGGTAAGCCCTGTACCTCAGTATTTGATTCCAGAAAACACGATTCAGAATGGTGCAGATGCCGTAGCGATCTACCAAGGAAGTGATTTCAATTTTCCAGAAGAAACGGTAGCGACTATCGATAATCTCATCGATGTATTGATGTATGACACTTCGGATTCTGATGATGAAGATATGCTAGCTATATTTAGAGCGCATCCTGACTTTGCTTCTATCGAGCAGATCAATGAGGGATCGAGTAATAACACCAATTCTATCCAACGTAATAATGATGGAACATATACTTCTACCGTACCGACGCCAAGACAATTGAACGATGGTAGTGGTGTGAGTCTTAATGGTGTCCAGATCACAATAGCCGAATCTCAATATGGTGAAGGCGAATCATTTGACATCGCATTCACTACTGAAGTGACCGTCACGGAAGCCTTAAATTTTGATATCAACTTAAATAATTTCTTTTTTAACAATGCAGACTATACTGGTACTACTGCTTTGACGATTGCAGCTGGGCAAAACAGCACCAGCACTACCATCACTTTGATTGACGATAGTGAAGACGAAGGCGATGAAGTAGCTATCGTCCGTATCGTAGATTTACCAGAAGATTTCTTAGCGCTCAATAACAATCTTCAGATCCGTGTAGTCGATAATGATTTTGTAGTGGCACCATATGGTATCCCTACGAATCCTACATTTGGTATCGTGTCGAGCACCCAGCCAGTCGGCTACTACAACAGCTTAGATGGTCTAGCAGATACAGAACTGAGACAAGCTATGCAAGAGATCATCGCAGATCCTACTGTAGTGAGAGCACAGACATATAATGATGTCATCGACATCCTCAATGATGCAGATCAGAATCCAGCAAACAGTAATGAAGTGTGGCTGGTATACAGTGAGGAAGGTCGTGCTAAGTTAGATTTCCAAACGACATCAGACAACGATGGCAAATGGAATCGTGAGCATACTTTTCCGAGATCACGTGCAGGATACAATAGTATAGAAGAAGACAATGACCGAGATGGAATCAATATCTTCTGGGTGACCTCAGCAGATTCACTTCGTCATGGCAATTCGGATGCACACGCATTGAGAGCTGCCGATGGTAGAGAAAACGGAATCAGAAACAATCAGCATTACGGAGAATATGTAGGACCAGAAGGAACACTCGGAAGCTTCAGAGGTGATGTAGCACGTAGTGTATTGTATATGACTGTCAGATATAACGGCCTGTCAGTGGTAAATGGTTTTCCAGATATCGACGGTCAGCTCGGTGACTTGGCAACCCTATTGGATTGGCATAGAAACGATCCTCCAGATGACTTCGAAATGAATCGCAATAACGTCATCTACGAATGGCAACGAAACAGAAATCCATTTATTGATAATCCTAACCTCATAGAATATATATGGGGAGACCAAGTAGGCAACAATTGGAATTTACCATCCTCTTCAGAAGATTTAGAATTGTTAGGCGTAGATGTATATCCTAACCCAACTACTGATAGAATCTTCATCCAAGGCTTGACGCATCAAGCGGAGGTGACGATACATTCTGCACAAGGTCAGTCGCTTAGTTCTTATACGATTGTAGGTGATTCTGAAATAGCATTGGATCTTCCAAAAGGTATGTATGTCGTGAGCGTAAATTCTGAAGGAAAAGTGAAGACTGTAAAGCTTGTAGTATGTAAATGATTTCGATAATTATTCATAGGATTATGAGAGTCAAAATGTAGTGAATGCTTCATTTCTTTTCTCTCGTTCTCTAGGAACTGTTTGTATCATTTTCAAAGTGAATAATTTACATTGCGCTAGTTTACAAATGTTGTGGGTGACTACTATTACATAGACGCTCGATCGTGTAAGAGAGCTGGTGGGCAAACAACAATTAAACCAATACCCATGAAACTTGTCATCTTCATCATCTCCTTATTTAGCATCTCAAAATCATACACTCAAGCGTATTCCTTTTCTCAATCGGAGCAAGTATACATAGCTTTAGAAGCTAGTACGAGTATCAACAAGGATAGTATTTGGAGCGGATTCCAGGCGTATACTATACCTATTGGATTTCCCTTCAGTTATATGGATAGTAGTTTTACGACTGTATCACTGGAAGCCACAGGAAGATTGATCTTTGATGATGCCCATTATTATTACGCCGACATGTTTGTCGTCTTAGGGATGCAAGACAAAGGAGGATCGAGTTCATTATCTCCATTATCTTATCAACTGTCTGGTACTGTAGGAGATCAAGTCTTAAAGATAGAGATCCAAAATGCCACTTATAAAAATGATCTAAATTCTACCATCAATTACCAGATTTGGTTATATGAAAGCGATGGAAAGATTGAACTGCATATGGGCCCCAATATCATTGCACATCCTGAATCGGCCTTTATAAGAGGACCATTTTCTGGTGTATTCCATATGACTTCATTTACTCCAGCTTCATTTGATTATGGATACGCTTTGATAGGTGCATCATCGTCACCATCTGATACTTCTTTTGTTGGATCAGAAATAAATGACTCTGAATTTATTCTAGATAGTGCACCTGCAGAGCTGACGGTATATAGTTTTTCGTTAAACAGCTCTTCTAACAAAAGCTTAAATAAAGACGATTAGTAGATTAAAGTAAAACCGTCACTCACTACCCTATTCAATGACCTAAAAGATCATTCTTCATACCGCCCAACGACAAAACATACCAACTGTACTTTTTTTATTCTATATTTGCCATATGCAACAAGATCTAAAGTCCACCATCACCAAACAGCTCATTATAGATACTGCGTTTAGCCTGTTCTATGAGAATGGATTTAAGACTACCAGTATTGACAAAATAATGAAAGCCACTACTATGAGTAAGGGCGCTTTTTATCATCATTATAAAAATAAAAAGGAACTAGGCTTAGAAGTAATAAGTCTGAAAGTTCAAAAAAGAGTAGTAGATGGTATGATATTACCTTTGGCAGAAAAAGGCAACGCATTTGAAATATTAGAACAAGTATTTATCAAGCGATTGAAAGACTTTCCATTCTATGATAAACAGCATGGCTGCCCTATGAATAATCTAATCAATGAAATAGGTGATGACGAATCTGCCTATCAATCGGCATTGAAATGCATTATAGAAAAATGGAAAAATGCATTGGTCAAGTTGATAGAAAGAGGTAAGAAAGAAAAGACAATCAAGAGTGACATATCTAGCAAGGCCGTGGCTATCTATTTGATTAGTGCCTTCGAAGGGATTAGAGGAATCAGAAAGCTATACAGCACTGACTCTATACTCAATGATTACATCTCTGGGCTGTCTATCTATTTGGCTCAGATAAAGAATTAATTTTTTTTTGAACAAAAACATACGCAATAGAATGTTTTTAACATAACTATAATTTACCATGAAAATAGAAAGAAGAAATTTTGTAAAACAAGCCACTATCATGACTCTAGGTGGAGCGGCGATACCCACACTTACACATCAATCAAAAGATAAAACCATGACGACCAGACCCAAAGTATTGTTTTTCGATGTCAACGAAACCCTATTAGATTTAACCGCTATGAAAGACAGTGTCAGTAAAGCGCTAGGCGGAAGAAAAGATTTGCTTCCCTTATGGTTTACCACTATGCTGCAGTATTCACTAGTATCTACGGTAGGTAGACAATATAATGACTTTGGCATCATAGGATCAGCTGCCTTACAAATGGTAGCAGCCAATTATAACATTACATTGACCGAAGATGAAGCCAAAGCGGCCATACTGACTCCTATCCGATCATTGCCTGCACATACAGAAGTAAAAGAAGCCTTACAACGCCTAAGAGCTGCTGGGTATAAATTAGTTTCGTTTACCAATTCATCGAACATCGGAGTAGAAACACAGTTTAAAAATGCAGGCCTAACCGAGTACTTTGACCTACGATTAAGTGTAGAGGATATTGGCAAATTTAAACCTCACACAGACGCATACGAATGGGCAGCAAGAAAATTGGGCGTAGCACCTAATGAATGTCTATTAGTCGCAGCTCACGGTTGGGATATCGCAGGTGCACTTTGGGCCAACTGGCGTGGCGCATTTGTCAGCAGACCAGGCGCACAATTGTATCCACTTGCTCCAGAGCCAGAAATCAATGAATCCAATTTAACTTTAGTAGCAGATAAGCTTCTTGCCATTCAATAAAATAGAGTATGAAAAAATTAAATAACAAAGTAATCATTGTTACAGGGTCATCTAAAGGTATCGGTAAGGAAGTCGCCATCTTACTAGCTGAAAATGGAGCCCGTATAGTGGTCAATCATTCTAATAGTCCAAAAGAAGCGAATGATACCAAAACCCAAATTATAGAAAACGGTGGCCAAGCCATCGTCGTAAAAGCAGATGTCAGTGACAGAGCTCAAGTAACCCACTTATTTGATCAAACGATCGAAGCATTTGGCAAAATTGATGTACTGATCAATAACGCAGGAACGATGATATCAAAGAAATTAAAAGATGCTACCCAAGATGATTTCACTAAACAATTTGAAGTCAATGTCAGAGGGATATTTAATACATTGCAAGAAGCGGATAGCAAGTTAGCTGATAATGGAATCATCATCAATTTTTCATCTAGCACTACTAAATTGATGTTGCCAACGTATGCTATCTACTCTGCCACGAAGGCCGCAGTCGAGCAAATGACTAGAGTGTTTTCTAAAGAGATCGGACGAGGAATATCCGTAAATGCCATTGCTCCTGGTGCTACCGAAACAGAATTATTTCTAGATGGAAAATCACAAGAACAGATTGACAAACTCAGCAGCATGAACGCTTTTAATAGATTAGCCAAACCGATAGATATCGCAAGAGTCGTCCTATTTCTAGCAAGCGATGATTCTAAGTGGATCTCAGGACAAGTCATAGGCGCTAATGGAGCCTTGGTATAGAGTATACGCTACGTAAATAGAAAAGACAGAAGAAATCACAAACAAGATTACACTTTGCTATCATTTCCTTACTTTGCAATCTATAGCGAACGAAGAAGTGCATTGTTTATACCACGAGATAATTCGCTGAAGCAGTATCCTATTAAAAACAACAGCTAAATGAATTGTGTCTCTTGTGATCATGTACATGAAGAAAAGTATTGCCCCAACTGTGGTGAGAAAAGTGGAGTAAAAAGAATCACTTTGACTACTATGACGGCAGATGTATTTTCTTCTGTCACTAATATGGATAGAGGGTTTCTATACAATCTAAAAACGCTAACGCTAGCACCGCAGAAGGTAGCCAAAGATTTCATTTTAGGGAAAAGAAAAGGTATATTCAATCCTGTATCCTATTTGATTTTTGCTATCACCATTTACATTATTGTGATAACTGTAATCGATTCTCCTAAAGAAAAAATTGGCAGTCCAGAAACTACATCTTTGCTTCGTCTGACCGCATACGAAGTAGGCTTATTCATACGTGCATATCTTAAGTATTTTTGGATTTTAGCTATAGTTCCATTGGCATTATCATTAAGACTTGTATACAGGAATTACAACTTCATGGAACACTTAGCGACTAGCTCATTTATAATAGGTCATGCTACTTTAGCAAGTGTTCTTAGTTATCTGATTTTCGATACGATTCTGATTTTCGATCCAGTAGTCTACTTCGTCATTTTTTGGCTAATTCACAAAATCTACAGAACTAATAACTCTACAAGTGAGTCCGCAATAATTGCATTTTCAGTAGCGCTATTATTTATACTTCTATTAGTAATCATAGTGATAGCTATCGGAGCCGTGAAGGTCATGCGCTAAGATTGATACGATCCTGACTTCATCGCCACGACTACATACTGTCCCATCAGAATTTGGATTATCTGCTTAAAATTGTAGTTTTAGTTTATCATAAATCATATAAGTATGACAAAGACATTATTGATTGCAGTCCTCATGCAACTGACTAGCATCCTATATGCTCAACCTACTCTTGATGGATCCTTTGACGGCATCGCCACATGGGGCAATCCTGTATCTATCAGTGACAATGCAGCAGGATGGGCAGGAGTCAATATAGGCGATGTACATATCACAGAAAGCGGAGATCATATCTACATAGGCATACAATTGAATAATGCTGCGGATTGGCAATCTTGGGGTATCGCAATCAATACACAAGGGTGCTCTACTGGAGATCAAGAAGTATGGAACTACCCTATCACTTATGGACATGATGAAAATCCAGATGCTGTCATCAAAGGTCACTTTGGTCAAGGCGGATCGCCCTATGCCGAATTATATCTATGGGAATCTACTGCATTCAACAGAACTAACAATGATGGTATTGATGCGGCGCTGGCCGTTACCGACTTCTATAGTGAAGAAACTGGAATGATAGAAGTAAGAATTAAAAAGACCATACTAAACAATCCATTTAGCATCAGTGTACAAGCATATATTACTGGTAATGTATCTACTGAGCATGCCGTATTTGACAGTAATCCAGAAGATCAAGTCGCTTCTTCATGGAACGATAGCTCTACCCTAGACGAATATAGCGACAAAGTAACTGTAGGTGGCACTCCACAGATATCGCCGATCTTTCCTACTCGGACAGATGATGTTACGATCACTTTTGACGCTACAGGAACTGCACTCGCAGGTGCGAGCAAAGTATACCTACACTCTGGGGTATCATTGACCCAGTCTGATGCCACTTTATTTGATAAGGCTATCGGCAACTGGGGCCAAGATGATGGCATTGGTGAAATGACATCAACAGCTACCGATATGTGGGAAATTACACTTAGCGATTTGGAGACCTACTATGGTATAGATATGCTTGATGACATCTTTGGCATTAATTTTCTATTTCGCTCTGCCGATGGTGGATCAGTCGCCGACAATAATGGATGCAACTACTTTTATGCTGCCAATGCTGAAGATCACTTCTCTATATTAAACCCAATTGAAACTTCTTCGTTTGGAGAAACAGGAAGTGCGATTAATGCATCTTTCTTCAGCGATTCGATACCGATCTCATGGACATTAGAAAGAATAGATGACATGGGTAATACCTTAAGTACTATAGGTACTGCAGGTGCCATCCAACAATTTGACCAATCCATAAATATTACGACTACCGAAAATTATTTATTTAAAATCTATGCTCAATATAACTCAGGCATCAGATACAAGTACTTTAACATCATCGGTCATAATCCAGTGCAAGAGTTAGCCAGACCGAGTTGGGTTCAACCCGGAATAAATTATCATGATGGCGACCCTACGAAGGTTACACTAGTACTTCATGCACCTACATATACAAGATATTATAACTATCCCTCTGGCAGTCAAACCTTGACAGGTACTAATACTACAACAGAAAGAAATGTCGTATTTGCGATTGGAGACTTTAATAATTGGACACCATCCGATGCGTACAAACTCTATAGAGATAGAGATGGTTGGGACTCAGCTACTGCTACAGATAGCGATGCTGATGGTGATCGAGGTGATTATTTCTGGATCACACTAGAAAATCTTACGCCAGGGCAAGAATACATATTCCAATATCTACTCGACAATACTTTGCAGATCGCAGATCCATATGCAGATAAAATCTCAGACAACGATGATCAATATATCAGTGCAGATCGTTATGATGGAATACTCGCTTATCCTGATTTAGCCGAAGACAGAGCTAGTGTGTTTCAGACAGATCAAGCCTCATATAACTGGACTGCACCGAGCTTCACTAAGCCGACAGAAAACAACTTAAACATCTACGAATTACATTTTAGAGACTTCACGGAAAAAGGCACCTATCTCGCAGCTATAGATCGATTAGATTATCTAAAAGCATTAGGGATCAATGCAATTCATGTCTTGCCAGTGTCTGAGTTTGAAGGCAATAGCTCTTGGGGATACAATCCCAATTTCTATTTTGCTCCAGACAAATATTATGGCACTAAAAATGACCTCAAAAAATTCATTGATGAATGTCACCAAAGAGAGATCCAAGTTTTTAATGATATCGTATTGAATCATGCCTTTTACTCTAACGCTATGGCTAGGATGTATTGGAATGACGTAGATAACAAACCTGCCGATGATAACCCATGGTTTAATCCTGACCACAAGATGATATCTGATCAAGCAGGATGGTGGGGAGCTGACTGGAATCACGAAAGTGAACATACCCAAAACATGGTTGACCGCATATTAGATTATTGGATCCAAGAATATAAGTTTGATGGATTTAGATTTGATTTTACCAAAGGATTTGGACAGACCGCTCAAGACTCTGGCGACCCATGGGCTAGCTCATACGACCAAAATCGTATCGACCTATTAATCCATATGGCTAGCGGAATGAAATCTAGAAATCCTGGTACCGTTACGATATTCGAGCATCTCGCGTGGCAATCCGAAGATGCTGTATTAGCAGATTCAGGTATACTCATGTGGACAGGAGCAGGACATCATAACGATATGAAAGAATTTATGCTCGGATTTAATGGTCAAGACATCTACACTTCTGGTACCGCTACTGCGCAAGGCTACACCTATGCTAACTTGATGAGCTATATGGAAAGTCACGATGAAGAAAGGCAAGCCTACGAGGTGATGACCTATGGAAACAATGTTACTACTACTGAAGACATGATAGATAGGTTAAAGATTGGAGCCGTGTTTAACTTACTCTTTCCTGGCCCTCGTATGTTATGGCAAAAAGAAGAACTCGCTTATGATATCAGTATAGATTTCAATGGTCGTACAGGCGAGAAGCCAGTGAAGTGGGACTATTATTACGACGATGAGCGTAAAGAACTTTGGCGATTGATGTCGATGATCTTTCACCTAAGAAACAACTATAGCTTATATACTACTGCTCCTGATTACGGTAATGTGGGCAGTAGTAATGACATCTCAGAAGCTCGACGAATGGAGCTCAACGATGGGAATGGACATTACGTTATATCTATCGCAAACTTAGACCCTATCAACTCTCAGACAGTAATTCCTGGCTACGATGTCACAGGCACTTGGTACCGGTACAATGGTGACGAAGCCATAGATGGCAGCACACTCACTGTTGTGAACACCAGCGATACCTACACTTTAGCACCAAGCGAATCTCTACTTCTGACTAACTTCGACATCGCTTGGCAAGACCTATGCGACATGCCAGGCAATTGCTGTGTCAGTCGCCTATTTACATGGGTCGGAGGCAATGATATATGGAATGATGCCTCCAATTGGGATCGAGGTATGATTCCTCAATCATGTGATATAGTCTCTATTCCTGCTGGTGCAATAGCGACGATACAGATGGGTCAAATAGGCTACTGCTCCAAAGTGATTATCGAAACGGGTGGAGATCTTCAAGTCTTAGGAGAGCTAGAGTTAGGAAAGTAATTAAAAGAGTGAGCATTAGAGATTGTAATCTTTGGACAAAAAACTAAACGTATAAAAATCTAAATTTCGGATATCTTTGCAGTATGAAAAGTACGCACAAGTCCCAATCCGCCATACTATCCAAATTGGGTATCAAAGCCCTCAATCCAATGCAAGAAGAAGCCGCATTGGCTATAGAATCTGCAGATGAAGTGATACTCCTATCTCCTACTGGATCTGGTAAGACATTGGCATTTCTGCTGCCATTGATAGCTTTACTAGATGATGATATCCCTGAAGTACAAGCGATGATCATCGTACCATCCAGAGAGCTAGCCATACAGATTGAGCAAGTAGCTAGAGATATGGGTAGTGGATATAAGATCAATACGGTATATGGGGGACGTCCATTTTCTAAGGACAAGATGGAGCTCGCACACACACCTAATCTGATCATAGGCACGCCTGGTCGATTGGCTGATCATATGCGTAGAGGAACATTTTCGACAGAGTGGATAAGGACTTTAGTACTAGATGAATTTGATAAATCATTAGAAATAGGATTTGAGGATGAGATGGATGAGATCATCTACAATCTACCTAATGCCTATAGAAAGATATTGACTTCAGCCACACAAGGTGTAGAGATTCCTGACTTTGTAGGCATCAAAAAGCCAATGACTATAGATTATCTAGCTGATGGGGTAAAAGAATTGGATATCAAAGCCATCATATCACCAGAAAAGGATAAGCTAGATACTTTAGTTGCTGCTATCAGGCATTTAGGAAATCAACCAGGTATCGTATTTCTCAATTTCAAAGATGCTATCGATAGAGTGAGTGATCACTTAGACGATAATGATATACCACATGCTTGCTTTTACGGAGGGCTAGATCAGCATGATAGAGAGAGAGCCTTACTGAAGTTTAGAAATGGAACACACCAACTATTGATCGCCACAGATCTAGCTGCAAGAGGGATCGATGTACCTGAGATCAAGTTTATCATACATTACCACCTACCACTTAGAGAAGAAGAGTTTACCCATAGAAATGGTCGTACGGCAAGGATGCATAGTGAAGGTACTGCTTATGTATTACATTGGAAAGATGAGGAATTGCCAGATTTCATATTTGGTTTACCAGAAGAAAAACTAACTCAGAATCAGAAAATCACCAAGGCGCCTTGGACTACTCTATTCATCTCTGGAGGAAGAAAAGATAAAGTCTCAAAGGGTGATATTGCCGGATTATTCTTCAAAATAGGAGGTTTGGACAAAGATCAGCTAGGAATTATAGAGTTAAAATCCGACTGTGCCTTTGTAGCTGTAGCCTCGTCTGTAGCCAACAAAGTGATCCAAAAAGTAGACAATCAGAGGGTTAAAAAGAAAAAAGTACGCGTTTACGCAATTTAAATCGAACAAATTAATGTCTTCATTAGTAACAGCGGAACTATAATTAACAGTCTGCGTTGTAAATATTGTCTGACAGAATGTTATCTTCGTCGACGTCTAATCATCAAAGTGATCTCGAAGCCTTTTGGTAGTAATATAATTGCGATCCAAATTCACCTTCAATATCGCGATAATATTAATTAATTACCAAAATACTATATGGCTAAATCACAGCAAACATACAACAAGAAAGAAAAAGAAAAGAAGCGTCTTAAGAAGAAGAAAGAGAAAGCGGAAAGACGTGAGCAACGTAAACTAGAGAAAGCAGAGAATGGACCAGTAGCATTTGAAGACCTGATCCGTTATGTAGATGAAGATGGAAATCTTACTACTGAAAAGCCAGATCCGAACAAAAAGAAGAAGGTTATCAAAGCTTCTGACATTATGCTAGGTGTTCCTAGTCGTGAGAGAGTTGAATTTGATCCTGTAAGAGAAGGAAAAGTGAAATTCTTTAATCACGAGAAAGGTTATGGATTTATCTTGGATCTAGATTCTGATGAGAGCATCTTTGTTCATATCAACAATATCCAAGTAGATGACCTTAACGAAGGTGATAGAGTATTATTCGAAACTGAGAAAGGCCCAAAAGGTCTAAGTGCTATTAATGTAAAGCTCGGTAAGAAAGCTCCTAAACCGAAGCCAGTTGAAAAAGAAGAGGAGAAGCCAGAAGTAGAAGATAGCTCTGATGATGCTAAACCTGCAGAAGACGCAGCTGAATAGACTTTTCGAAAATAACATAATTGCTAGATAGCAATAAGAGTAAAAAAGGAACTTCCTAATAAGGAGTTCCTTTTTTTTATGCCCTCTCCTATCTACTCGCTGTTATGATAATCTCTACTGATAGATTGCTCATTCACTATATATGCATCATCTTCCGAAGATAAAATGCAGCAATTACGCGCTACATTTCTGAGATATTCACAAATCACGGCGAACGTTATCTAAATTAATCAGATTCTTAATATTTATTATCTGTCGATTCGTCGACTGCTTGTATCGATTCATCTAGAGATCGATATTATTTCGATTCGAAGTGCAACTTCTGAAAATTCTACTCGTATTTATAGTGTAACTGATCAACAGTGAGGCGCCTGTTAACAAAATCATTGATGATCAACTTTGCTACCATTAAGTCACATGGGAGATGAAAACCAATCCTCTTCCGCAACACCCAAATTAATTATGAATTTCAAGAAAATCGTATTCAGTCTTTTAATGGCTGTCGCATTCCTAGCTCCTAACTTTGCTAACACTAATCCTGTAGAGAATAAAGACTCCAAGGCTTTAGAAGAAATCAAGGAGATTATTTTAGATATAGATTTTGATCAAGACAACATGACAATAAAGAAAGCGAAAATCTTTTTCATGGTCAACTCTAACAATGAAGTGATCGTACTCCAAACTTCGAGCGATGAAGTAGATAGTATCGTAAAACGAAACCTCAACTATAAGACTTTAGAAAATAGAGATCTAAAAGTCAATTTAGTATATACACTACCTATCAGATTTGATAAACAATAACACGAGTATAGTCGCTATCCTAAGCTAGGCCGTTCATAGCCTACGCTTATAATCGACAGCATTCTACTCTACGATGATATCTATAAAGATAGAATCGGAATGATTAACTTTTTACACATTCATAACTGAATATCCAAAGGCGATATTCATTTAGATAGTGAAAGTTTTTGCATGGTTTAGATGGCCGGATGTCTTGCAACGTCCGGCCTTTTTATTGTAAATAATTATATCATCTATTAGTTGACTTAGACTTAAGACTACTTAAGATCACTAAGCATTACTTCTATTGCTTTTTCAAGTTGCTGATCGATTCCCTTATCTACTTTACCAGGCATATTTTTGACTTCGATATCTGGATAAGTCTGATTATTTTCCATCCAATCGCCATCAATATCTTTAGCACTGACTGGTACTACTCCCCATAATGATCCATCAGGCAATCTCTCCCAACCTGCAAAACTGCAAGTACCTGGAGTAGGCATACCTACCGTCTTTCCGATCTTGAGGTCAGTATAGCCTGCAGCAAAACAATGGCCATCAGAATATTGCGCTTCACCAATTAAAGCGAGGGTTGGCTTAGTCCATCTTGAGGTTGGCTCTCCACCTACTACTTTAGCTTCAGTAGCATAAGTTATAAATGGTACACCCGTAAAAAACATAGCTAAATCTGCCACCAAATCGCCACCACCATTAAACCTAGTATCTACGATCATGCCTTTAGTATCTAAGTACTTTCCCATCATATCTTGATAGATACTTCTATAAGGTCCATCGCCCATTCCAGGAATATGGACATAACCAAGTTGACCATTACTTAATCTCTTCACTTCGGCTTCATTCCCCTTTACCCATCTATCATATAGCAATGCATTTTCCGCTTTGAGACTAATAGGTTTCATAGTGATCGTTATCGTTTTATTAGTCTTAGGATTACGTAGCTCAAGCAATGTAAACTGTCCCATTTTTCGATTGAGATATTTCGCTACATCTTGATTTGCCTCGATCACTTCTCCATCTATCTTTTCGATGATCATACCCGCTTCAACTTCAAATTTCGATTTATCCAGAGGACCACCTTTTATAATCTCATCGATCAATATGCCATTAGCATTATGTGCGTTATTGATGAATATTCCCAAAGAAGCTGTGGCATCTGCATTCTCCACTGTGTACGCTTTAGCTCTAGCTCCGGCATGTGATACATTGAGCTCTCCAAGCATCTCAGATAGGATCTCAGAAAACTCATACGAGTTGTCGGCATGTGGCACGTATTTACTATACTCACTCTTCATCAGATTCCAATCCACTCCGTGAAATGTCGGCTCATAGAAAATTGCATTCGTCCTAATCCACACATGCTCAAACATTGCTAAACGTTCTGCATTGGCATCGTATTTCATCTCACCTTTGATACTTACCGCTTTCGTCTTTTCTTTCTCTATATCTATTTTAGAGATTTTACCACCACTGAGTAGGTATAAATTTTTCATCTCTTTATCCCATTCTAAAGATCCTGATTTAGCATCCAATTTAATGACCATCTTCGTTTCCTTTGTGCGGAGATCTGTTTGCCATAAATTCATTTTGCCTTCAAACTTAGATAGATAATATAATTTATCAGCATCCTTAGAAAGTACTGCATCTCCCAATATTGATGAATGAATAGTAGCCCTTGCGGTACGATCCTTCATACGATCCCAGTCAAATACCAATGGCTCTATTTCCTTCTTTTCATCTTCTTCTTTCTTGTCTTTTTTATCCTTCTTATCTCCCTCTTTCTTACTATCACCTTCTTTCTTCGCTTCTTTTATCGCTTTCATTAATTTATAATCTTCTTCACTAAGGTTATATTCATCCCAAGCTTCTTGAGTGAAGAACATACTATAAATATCCATCTCAGATTTCCCACTAGTAGCATATGATTTGAGTCCATTACGATTACTCATCCATATCATCTGTTTCCCTTCGTTGACCCATTGTGGTGATCCATCATAGTATCCACTTTCGTTGAGATTAACTCTCTTCGTACCGTCCGCAGCGAGGAGTAATATTTCACTGTTTTGAAGCAGCTTACCCCATTGAAATAATAGCCATTTGCTATCAGGACTCCAAACAAATTGTTTGTCTCCATCACTCATATGAAACAGGTCTTCTGGTGTAAGTAGTGTAGTTGTTTTTTTTGTAGCTACATCCATTACTTTGAAAGTTCGCCTGCCTTCTATCCACGCTACCTTTTTACCATCTGGAGAATATTGGCCTAAATAATTGTCTGATGCATTATCAATAACTTTACTCTCTTTGATAAGCGTAGATGCATAGAAAAATGGTTCTTCAGCTCTTGTTTTTTCTGTCTTATATATCGACCACTTTCCATTTCGCTCAGAGCTATAGATTACTGATTTTCCATCAGGTCCCCAAGACACAAATCTTTCATTGTATGGTGTATTAGTAAGCCTCTTTGTGAAAGATTCATCCACAGAAGTTACAAATACTTCTCCTCTAGCAATGAATGCAATTTCTTTTCCATTGGGAGACACCGACATTTCTTTCACACCTCCATTAATAGAAATAATCTTATCACTATTGTTACCATCTTGGGTTAAAATATTTACATTGATTTTTGAAGGTGCACTGTTTTCTGTCATAGTATATATTTCACCATCATATCCATATGCTATCAATCCTCCACCTGCACTCATAAATCGTACTGGGTGCAATTTATGGTTGGTTAGTTTGATATCTTCAGCATCACCATCTATAGACATTTTATGGATATTAAATGATCCACTTTTTTCACTCAGATAGTAAATACTTTTCTCGTCATGAGTAAACTTAGGATGTCTATCCTCTCCATCAAAACTTGTGATCATCTTGTGCGTATCTGTAGCTTTGTCATATATCCATATATCTCTAGCAATGGCAGATCGCTGGTGTTTTCTCCAAATATCTTCGCCACCTTTTTTGTCATGATAGACCAGCTTAGTACCATCCTTGGATGATTGTACAGATTCTGCTGGAAAAGTAAATACCTGAGATACCTTTCCACCTTGCTTGGGCACACTATATAATTCTGATTGCGACCTATGAGGTACTTGTCTATACTGAGCATCATCTTGCCTTACTCCACCAAAATAAACCTTAGATCCATCTGGAGAAAATGAATATGGAGACTCATGACTTGAATGATAAGTAAGACGTTCAGCCTTTCCTCCTTTGGCATTCATAATATAGATATCAAAGTTGCCATATCTATCAGAAGCAAAAGCAATCTCAGATCCATCTGGACTCCATACTGCCATATGATCGTGAGCTTCATGATAAGTGAGCTGTGTAGCATCACCTCCGCTAGAAGGTACGGTAAACAGATTACCTTTATAGGTAAATGCTATAGTACTACCATCTGGAGAGATAGCTATCGACCTCATCCACTGAGGATTAGTCTGTGCTGTAAATATCGTCGCTATCGACAATAGAAGTACGAGCTGTATATATTTCATAAAAGTTGAGTTTTTTGTGATTAATAGATGGATGCTAGCTTCTGATGAAAAGAATCATATATTACTTTAAAACAATGCTATTCCTTATAAAAATGAGCACCATGAAATTAATGCTATTCAGGCAAAACAGGTATTAGTTTGTAAAGTGCATTAACGTATATTATGAATAGCTTAAAAATAAGCATAATGAATTAAGCGATGACTATCATCACTACCCATATTTCGATCATAGCAGCGTTGTAATTCAACACTACCTATGCCCTAATCCTAATTTTCATGAAATACTTTGAGAGGAATCCACAATTAAGGAATCGCCAACTTCTTATACTTAGTGGTATGCAATGGAACCACTAAGCTAAGCCGAGTACCAAATCCATCACCTCCTTTCATCTCAAATGAGAGATCGTCACTGACGTCAAAATTCTGTAAATGATTATCAACGAAAGCATCAAACACAGTAACTAAGTGGCCTACAATAAACCAGATGTATGCATATTGCCTAAATTTATTGGCGTTATCTCTAGCGTTTTTGATCACCTCCGGATTAGTAATTCCTTTATAGTCAGGTATCCTTCCATTCAGCAAATTAAGATATACCTCATCAAACTCACTATACTGTCGCTGGTTATAAACGAGATACCAAATCGTACCCACATCAATACCAACCGCTATAGGTACTTTCCACCACGATCTATTATATACTTGTCCACCACCCGGAATGACAAGAGAGAGTAAAGCTGCTTTTCCTGGTGTGCCATTAAACAATTTAAAGAATGAATTGCCTTGAATCAATGTATCCACCAATACATCTGAAGTATCTTCATCGAAAAAACCATCATCCGCAAAGAAGTCATCTTCAGGAACTTGGGCCGAAGCATTAAACGACCCAAAAGCGATAAATAACAGTACTATATATCTGATCATGTCTATTAAACGTAAATATGATTACTACTGTCTATTTCTGTCTTACCCCTTTAATAAATCTTAACACCCTAGCATCTGGATAATCTGCTATGATGTGCTGATCAATATAAGATTGTGCTTTCTCAATAGTAGGATATACTCTATCTACTACATAGTATATCTTACCATCAGAAGACGGATACCAGTTGAGATCTGGAAAAGTCTTATAGATTTTATGCGTAAGTGGTAAGCGATCTACTCCATTATGTAAAGAAATAAAGATACCATCTGCATCTTCAGACAGTTGAGGTACATCTACTTTAAAACCACCAAGACCTTTACTTGGTGATTGGCTAGGTGCTGTTACATCGATATTACTATCTTCAACTATATCTGTTTTAATTACTTCTTCTACAGTCGTTTTACTTGTTACTTCGACATCCGTTTTCATC
>CALKJD010000139.1 GCA_937995755.1 uncultured Saprospiraceae bacterium
ATCGCTTCTAAGGTAAAATGGAGAAGTCTCACAACCACCAAAATCTCTTCCTGCAATTACATCATTATGGTAATTTCGAATACCTATCTGTTGTAAATTGTCAAATAGGAAATTACATCTAGCAGTATCTCCCAATGCATACGCATCATCACTTGCATAAAACAGTGTATTGTAGGTTATGATTTCACTGTCTACATTTATCAATTCATCTTTGGTTTTGTAGAACACACAGACTACTATGCTATCTTGATCTTCGTATTCAAATCCTGTGAAATCACTACATGATAAATTACTCAAAACATCAGAAGAGATATCAGTTACTAAGAATTCTCCATCAGGAAATTGAGACAATACATCACATGAACGAACCATACCACCGTTACTGGCATCATATACTTTTATATTACCTCCAAGAATAGTAAAGTTTTCAGTATTTACGTCTATTGTTGCAAAAGCATTTATCCAAGTTTCGCTGTTGTCTGCATCGTGCACAATTCCTTCAAATGTTGCCTTAAGAGTGTCTCCTGTTAAATATCTTTTAGATGCAATCATGGTAGTATCTATAATCACTCCACCATCTGGCTCTAAATCATTATCCGCATCTGGATCTCCAAAATTTACACGACTTATGTTTAAGTTAGTATGTGTGATTCCATCACATGGATTACAACCAGGACAATCAAAAAGAATTGGAAATGGTACTGAACAATCTAGTTTTTCAGTACAAGAAACACAACTCGGATCCGTCACAAAAGTCGGTTGGACAGTAATATTACTTACGGCAGAACATCCAGGATTAAGTTTTTCACTACAGTCAGGTGTATAACAAAATTCGAGACCAATATCTCCGCTGGCAGAAAAGCCGGAAGGATATGGATCACCATTAGCTGCGGTGTCTCCAAATCGAACAATAATTTCATCATCTATTCCGACGCCATTATTGTCAGTACCGTTTATTATTGTAGGGATATATGTGGTGCCATCAGCATCCACCCACATTATGGATGCCGGATCAATATCCATTCCACATTCTGCCGTGATTTTAATTTCTAAATAAGCATTGGGAAACTCTGCCTTATATGTACCTGAGAACCATGTATTTTGAGCATCCGTTACTGCATATCTCATGCAATTTCCTGCAGGAGGAGAGAAACTTTCACCCTCCATAAACCCAAAATATCTAGCATTAAACCTAGGACGATTAATGTCATCATTATCTACAAATGATTTATCACAGGGATCTGTAAAAGTGAAACTTCTTAATGTAGATCCATAAACATAAAGAACATCACAAGATCTACAATTACAACTATGATCTATTTCATATTTAAAGAATAGGCTATCTCCTGGAGCAAGATTTACATCAAGCATTTCGGCATCCAATAATTCATAGTTGCCAGCCATATTGACACAGGCATAATTGGTATTGGTATTACCGTTGGCTATAGTTGCAGCAGTAAATGTTCCGTTAGGATCATTAATAGAATACATAAGCGAACTACCAACGATTGCACCTGAATAAAATTCTTGATTCAATTCAAAAGAAATATCTTTTGCATTGGCAAGACCATTGTTGACTACTTTGAATCCGTATTCTGTATTCTCTGTATCATAACATGCAGGTCTATATGTAAATGGCTCGTATGTAGTCAGAGCTAAATCAGGTCCAGCAAAATCAAAATTAATTCCTGTACTTGAGATATTACTGATCGCACATGTTTCACCTTGACAACCAAAGCTTGCACCTCTCATAATTGGTTCTAATTGTCCAGTCTGACATTCTGTACCTAACCAAGCTTCACAGAAATATATTGCTTCATTCTCTTCGAAAAATCCATCACCATCTACAGCCATGTCTTTTATAGCCTGCATTATCACACTAGCACCGACATTATAAAAAACAGTATCTCCATTCATACTCGATGGAGCAAGAGTTACATTTCCTATTGATACGCTTTGAATGGCTAAAGAAGGTGGATTAATAACGAAATATGTAAACTCTTCTATTATACCTATACCTGCATTTACAACAGGTACTTTTAGAGTATCGGTTACATCTAAGATAGCATCAAAAATGTTCATATCTTCTCTGATATTACCTTCGATAGCAGAAGAAATAATTGATAGATTAGCAGCTTGTAAACTATAATTATCAGAAGATAACATTGCGCTGTCATTAGCCCCTTCACATAATGGGTCGTGAGTAACATTAATATCAAAGGACTGAGTAGTACCACCTAAGGCACATCCAGATTGAAGTTCTGCTTCAAAAACTAAGGTTGTATTGGCAGGGAGATCTGTTGAGCTTATCATGGTATTGGTAGCATCTGCAGTAACTGTACCGCCACTGACAGATGTTATAGAAAGTACTTCTACACTCGATGGTAAGAGTAATTCTAAATCCACATTAGTAAGATCTACATCTTGACTATTAGAATAAGTTACTGATATAGTTGCTGTTTCTGAAGGTCCACAGATATTGAGTGTCGTAATAAAATCAATATCTAAACTCAATATAGGATCAGGTACATTATATGTCATAGCTGTCATTGGGAATTGACCTTGAGCTTCTTCAAGACAATCCGAATCACCATCACAGCCAAATTGTGCTCTACGCATCAATCCGTCCATAGTCGTACTACATGATATAACTGTGTATGTTTCTACAACATCTACAGTTGCACCCATAGCCAATCCACCAGGAATAACAAAACATGATTGTCCAGATGGTGAACTAGCGGCTGCCGAAAGACTTGTGCCACCTATAGTTACATCATCAAGTGTGACATTAGCATTATCCAATACACAATACACAACCTCTCCTGCATCAGAAGAACCAATATTTTCGACCGTATTGGTTATGGCTTGTTCTAAGCCGATTAATGCATTAAAGAAGGGTGGTGTGCTACTGGTGATGTCAATATTCGGAGAATTAACTGTTACGTTTCCTGATGTGTATGATACGTTATCATTTGTACTAGGACAAAGAGGGTCGTAAGCAACATCTAACATAAAAGTAAATGGACTTGCTATGGCACAATCAGCATCTACAGTAAGGTCAAAAGTGATTGTCTCACCAGAACCTAAATCGTCTATATTGACATCAGTTCCTGCTAGTACAGCAGTACCTCCAACTACATTATCAACAGATAAAGCTGAAACACCTGAAGGTAAGGTGAAAGCTGCTACTATATTTTCTAAATCTACTCCTGGATAATCATCAATATATTCGATGCTTACTTCTATTGTCACTTCATCACCACAAACATCTATATCTGAAGGATCTGTAACTGTAAGCGTTACGATCGGATCAGGAACAGAAATGTCAAGAATGGTTGTTACAATATCAGATGTACAAATTATAGAATTACAAACAGCACTGGCATCTCTTTGCAATGCATCTGCTGGGCTAGTACAATTATCTATTGTCCAATTTTCTACTATATCATAATTCATTCCTTGAACTAATGCCGGTAATATGTAACACGTTTGTCCAGAAGGTGATGAAGATGCAGTTGCTAATGCTCCAGAACTATACGTTACAGAATTAAGTGTTGCATTTGCATTGTCATATACACAATAGTAAGAAGTTGCTGGAGTTGCACTTTCGGAATTGGAAACCGTGACGGTCACATCAAATGTAAATCCTTCAACTATAGAAACAGGATCAGGAGTACTTGATATTATTTGTACGTCCCATATTGCAAAATCAACCGCATTAGATTCTGTAAGTGTCGTTGAGTTTGAACTACAATCGTCCGCATCTACTTCGAAACCTACCTGTTGGTTTCCTGATGGAGAATTACAATCTAAAGCTGTATTTACGGTAAATGTTATAGTTGAAGCAGTTACGTTTGTTATGGTTACAGCACCTGATATATTTCCTGTAACAGTTGCGCCCATCACGTTTGTGATAGATACATATTCTACGCCAGACGGAAGTATAAGCATACCATTAGTAAAAGTTGCACCGGATGCATTATCTATTTCAACGTCGTAAGATAGATTATCACATCTGTCTACATCCGCGGGTGTAGTCACACTTACTTCTGGATTTAATGAGCTTATTTCACATATTTCGACATTGTCTATTAGTAAATCTTGACCAGTAGTACTACCTGTTCTATCTTCAAACTGTATAGTTACATTCGCTTGATTCGTCGTAAATGGAATGGTAACACTGTTAGGGTTATTCGTTTGTGGGTTATAGATTCCCTGACTAACGCCTCCTATATAGATTTCTACTGCTTGTGTTGAATTGTTAGAGGTAGCACCTACGTCAACTGTCAATTCATAATTGCTACAGATGGATAACGTCACATCTTGTGACAAAACTCCATTTGGCGTTGTGTTGGCAGCGTTGAACGAAGCGCGATTATTTGCAGAAATTACGTTTCCAGTTACAGTCCAATCCGTGAGTCCATTGGAATAGTCACCATTGGAAATGAAACTGCAATTCTGAGCCTGCATAGTAAAGGAGGTAAGAACTACTAAGAGTGCCGACAACATTAATGTCGAGAACGATCGTTCTAATTGAGGTATTGATATACTAATTCTTAGTTTGCAAAATTTATTTGCAAACGTGCGTACACATTTCAGGTTGGTCATATTATACTTATTTAGCAATAGCTAATACATTATTTCGATTAAAAAATAATGTCAAAAAAATCATCTCAGTTCGCTTATAAATCCGCAAAAAAACGCGCAGACCTATATAACAATGTAAAAATATGAAATAAAAGAAGTCTGACAGAACATATATAAATTAATGTGACGAACGTACTTGCATGTTATCCAGCGAATTACACATTTATTTTATTTTATCTTTGTCTTATTTCTTTTATTTAGATTATATCTACTGATGTAAAGCAATTTTCATGCTTAAAATATTTCTCCTGCAGAATGTAATTTGTTATAACAAAGATCTACAGAAAGAAACTTAGTAATATTCTAATTGCCAAAATAATAGTTGATGGTAACCCATGAATTCACATTAAAATAATTTGTAATACGTATATATTTGTCATTCAATTTAATATGTAAAATGTTTTTATTTCATATATTGCAATTTGTTAGAAATTTTAATCAAATGAAAACGACAAATTATGCTTAAAAAAAGTGCTTATGCCTTAGTTGCTTGTCTCTTGACTTTCGCTTCTTGTAAGGAAGAGGTAAAAGTATCAGAAGTGGAGACTCGTAAAGAAATCTCTTCAGAACTTGAAAACGCTGGACTACAAAAGCAATCACATCATGATGATGAAGTAATTGCTGCGATGAATGTTATTTATAAAACGCCGTATGGTTCGTTGAAAGCTGATAATGTAGCATTATTGAAGGAGTGGAATGAAGCTATTGGTTACAATGGAGCAGAGGAACTATATAATGATATGTTTGCTAGCTTTAATATGTCAGAGCAAGTAGCATCTCTTATAGAGGAGTACTCTGATAAGGAATATACTTCTGCACATGATAGAGATGTATATAATCAGGCGGTGTCTCTTTTATTCCAAAAAGAGAATGACCCTAAAGCATATGATGTTACAGTAAATACGTTCAAAGAAATATTAAGTGTTACTGGTAAAACTTTAGCGAGTAAAGGTGTTAAAGTTGATCCGAAAACATGGAATAAGGGAATGACTAAGAATTTTGCTGAATACTGGTATGTACATAGTAGCAGAATATTAGAAGCTAATGCTTTGACTACAAATACTACACTTAAAGATTTTATTGGTAGAGAAGCAAGTTAATAGGTTTCTTTACATTCAATTATATTAAAAAAAAGGCTTCGTCTAAAACACGTAGCCTTTTTTTGTTGCAGTAGTTTTTAGCGAATGTGTAAACAGAAAGAATTTTCCAGTTACATGTTACTTGTAAAATAGAGTCTATTAAAAAAAAAATGCGATTGTCACTTATTACGTAACCATCGCATTTTTAATTAAATAAGACTGCCTCGAGTTATTTCAACTTAAAGTCCCCTTTACCAACCATAAAGCCATTGTTGTATATTTCTACATCATAAATACCTTTAACTAGTTTCTCTGATAGGTTTAGACTTATACAACCTCTAGTATCTTCATTTTGATAATCCATAGAGCCGGATGTAGTGTACATTACTTGAGTCTCATCAAGTTTGTTAGTGAGCACTCCTGATTTTGCTTCATCAGCTACTGTTTCACCTACAGGATCAATAATACGAATATAAAATTTTTGTTCGCCACCTGCTGCAACGATATTCGTTTCTGTTAGAAAGCAAGTTCTTAGCATATTGATGTCCTTAGCTTTACTTTTTTCTTTAGTCTTACCATTATCCTTTACTTGATAGCCCTGTACTTCCATGTAATTTATTTTTATGGCTTCAGCTATATCTACTTTTGTAGATAACTCCTCTTTTTCCTTGACAATCTCTTCTTTCTCTGCCGCTAAGACCGCTCTAGCTTGTGCGATCTCTGCCTTGGCTCTTTGCTCTTCTTTATACAGGATATCCAAAGCATCTTTCTCCTGCTTTAGTTGTGTATTAGATGAGGCGAGCAATTGATTATCTTCTGTAAGCTTTTTGATTTCCACTACATAACGTTGAGCTTGATCTTTTAGAGTCTTCATCTCTTCTCTCGCTTTACCTAGTTCTCTCTTAGTCCAAATCAAGTTGTTGATTTTCTCCTTTTGTTGCTGAAGACTTAGTTTTTGGCTATCTATTAGTTGGTTGAGTTCTTTATTATCCCCTCTGAGCTCATCTAATCCCTCTATGGCTGCTTTATAATCTTGATCAAGTTCAGTTCTGATTTTTTCTAATTCTACCAATTCTGTCTTTTGATTTACGGTATCTTGCTTTAGCTGACTATTTACGTACCATTGATATCCATTGAGACCGAGTAGCAGAATCATTCCAATAAGGGCATAACTTAGAATATTATTTGATTTTCTGTTTGACATGAAGTGTTGTTTTAAGCTATTTATTATTATAATATATGAGAATATTAGAAATCTGTCCTACTATAAACAAATACTAACAGTCTCATAACGATACAAAGATTCAATTTTATTTTATCAATTACTATTCCCTAATGCAAAATGGTAGTTATTACCTAAACAATATAACTAGGGAAAACCCTTAGAATGTATCTTATTTACTTTGTGATTGGTATTTTACTAATCTCTTTAGATAAGAAACTCTTACCACTTGACATGCTTTGAAAGTCAATAAGAAAGGTGCCGTAATCTGGAAAACAACCTAGCTCATAGGCGGTGGGATCTTCTTCGATTCCAAGATCAACAATCATAATAGACTGGTCAAAAACTTTACACTTTACTTTCTTAGACTTATAGCCAATGGACATCGCTTTAAGTTTATACTTACCCGCCTTAATATTATCGATAATGTATAATCCTGAAGTATCCGATTCTACGCCTTTCACAATGTTTCCATTTTGAATCAAGCCAATCGTGGTATATGGTATAACTGAGTCAGTTTCTATATCATATACGACTCCTGTAATACTAGATTGAGCTTGACTCATGAATGATATTAATAGAAAAAGTAGTATCAGCTTATTCATAAGGTATTAATATTATCAATATTTAAAATAATCCAATTCATCTGTTATCATCTACCGATTGGCATACTCTTAATGTCTTCTGATGTAAAGGTTCTTCCTGAGGTCATTTCATCAAAACGTATCAACGGTGTTACGCAGCAATTACATAAAAATGTAGGGTAGTTCAAGACGATTCCTTCCTTTATATCTAAATTCCATGAATTACACTGCTTTTCAAGAATCAAGACATCCAGAGATCTATTTGCTACATAGCCAACATAAGATGCTACTATATCGTATACTCCTGGAGTAATATTTTGAAAGATGTAGTTACCTTCTATATCGGTTTCTACACCAGCTACTATTTTGCCATCTTGATAGATGTCAACTGTTCCAAATGGTATTGGCAATAAGGTATCACTATCAAATACTTTACCTTGAAGGTTAGTTTGTGCTGATGTGAAAATTGGAATGGCTATAAATAATACAATCAGTACTTTCATTGTTTTGATATACTTATATAGATGACGGAAGGAATTGAATTTTAGATGCGAAGCTAGAATGTATTAATTCGCCAAATTAAACTCGTTAGGTACAAATGCTTCGAAAAGACTAGACCACTCATAACGATCAGATAAATACAACTCAAAATTGAAAGAAATAGATTCATATTTTGAGGTATACAAAATATTTATTTGATTAGTTTCATATCCTTCTGCACTGATTTCTAGAGTATAGTTTCCTGTTTTGATTTGCCTGAGATAGTAAATGCCAATAACGCTAGTTTCTGCCTGTTCTATTATATGACCGTTTTGCTTCAGAGTCACTGCACCATATTGTATTGGTCTTACTGTTTCACCATCATAGAGTTTACCACAAATCAAATTATAATTTGGTTTTACAGATACTTGAGTAGTCGCAGATGTTTTTCTAGAGGAAATATGTGAAAAATTATCGGTAAGAATTTCAGAAAGAGGAACTGAATAAATGGTCTCAATAGCTGATTGAGTCAGTATCAAATTTGGAGTAATAAATACTAGTAACAAAAGTATCTTCATATCGCGCATATTGATTTACACACTATAGATGTATGAAATAAGGAGAATACATAATTCTACTTAGTATTGGTTAAAAACTGTCAACATTATCAGTCTTCAAATCTGTTGAAATAGGCACAAAAAAAATGCTCGAACCTTTGTTCGAGCAAAAACGAATTTTACAATTTAATAACCAAAACTTACACAATTCAAATATAGTAAACATATTACGATAAAACGTAATATGTAATGAACTAATTTTCATGTAACTATATCTATATTAAAAATAACTATGTGTAGTTTGTTGATTATTAAATAAGTTGCTTCGATATCTACTAAAAAATAATTTATACGAAAATTGGGTGTTTAATACTTCTACTAGGGTAGAGACCCTTTATCTCATCTACTAAGCGCACTATACCTTGCTTTGCTGAAGCATCCAGTATAATCGACTGCTGATTTACGTATAGATCTATATGCGATTGCATTACATTTTCATCCATCTCTTGAGCATGACATGAAATGTAAGGTTGTACAACTTCCTTATTGTCGAATGCAAACTGAATACTCTCACTAAGTATAGTTTCGATATCTTCCTTGACTTCTTGAGGGAGAGACCTTCTAATTGAAATTCCTCCAAGTGGAATTGGACATTTAGTCATAGATTCCCAATATTCTCCGAGATCTTGTATTTTAACTAAACCTCTTTCTTGATAAGTAAATCGATTTTCGTGGATAATAAGACCAAGATCTACATCGCCTCTAACTAAGGCATTTTCTACTTCTGAGAATATATATTCTTGCTTCTGTGTGATCTCAGGAAATGCTAAACTGAGTAATAAGTTAGCGGTAGTATTAACGCCAGGTATTGCCACTTTACAATTTCTAAGATCCTTGACTGTTAGCTTTTCCTTTGCAATGAGAAGAGGTCCACAGTTATGACCTAAGGCACTTCCACTTTTCAATAATTGATAATGATCCGTTACTAGTGTGAAGGCGTTATAACTGATTTTAGAAATATCATACTGCGTTTTTGCAGATGCCTGATTAAGTTGAGCTACATCATCTAAGTGAATATCAAATTCATAACCTTTAAGATCAATCCGCTTATTGACTATTGCCTCAAACATAAATGTGTCATTGGGGCAAGGGGAAAATGCGAAACTAAACTTGGACATAAGTTGTATTATTAGATTGTACTAATGAAGTATGTAATAGTTAACCGAAATCACGAAAATAAGTTTCTTTTGCAATGAAGCAAAGCTATAATAAAGTGATAATTAGAATCAAGCATATAACAATCAGCAAATTGCTCAATAAACTTACCTTTGTACCATGAAGAAGAGAAAGAAGCCCTCGTTAAATGTCCTTTACGAAGACAATCATATCATAGCAGTAGAAAAAGAAGCGGGTATGCTAGTCCACGGAGATGAAACAGGAGATCGTACTTTGCAGGATCATGTCAAGACTTATATTAAGAAGAAGTATGATAAACCAGGAGATGTTTTTCTGGGTGTAATACATAGACTCGATAGACCCGTAAGCGGTGTTACCATATTCGCGCGTACTTCCAAGGCACTTACTCGAATGAATGCATTAATTAAAGATCGTGAGATCACTAAAGAATATCTTGCTTTAGTATCTAAAAGACCTCAAGAAATTAAAGGAACACTTACGCATTACGTTGAAAAAGATAAAAAGAGGAATTTCTCTCACATCTACGATAAATTGAAAGGTGGTGCTAAAAAGGCCGTTTTAAGATATGAAATGGTGGGTCAGATCTCTGGTTACGTTCTGATGAGGATTAATCTTGAAACAGGACGACCACACCAGATACGAGTGCAAATGAAACGAATCGGTTGCCATATCATTGGCGATGTAAAGTATGGATATGAATTTGGTAATGTCGATAAATCTATTTGTCTTCATTGTTCAAAAATGTCATTTATCCATCCAGTGAAGAAAGAACGTGTAACGATTAAAGTGAAGCCGCCTAAAAATGACTTTTGGGATATCTTTGTAGGTAACTATTAGTATTCAACGTTTCAGATAATAAAGCCTTGTTCCATCTACTAATCCGCTCATTAATTCGCTTTGCTGTGGTGAATGGTATCTATGGGCATTCAGATTGTGTGTATATTATTTTCAGATAATTTAACTATAAGATATTTAGTCTACAAACGTCATAAGGTCTTGATTTTTAGCGAGTCACAGCTAACTTTGTATCACTGAAAATATCATAAGCTATCTGTTTGCTATATTTTTTTTCTCACTTCTCTTTTCTATCCTTCTAAAATGATTACTTTTGCGGTCGGTGAGGGCTATACGGCCAGCTCCTTCTAAATCCCCCAGGGTGGAAACGCAGCAAGGGTAGGAAGTTGAGCGGTTGGTGTAGTTCCTCACTTTTTTATTTTATATCTGTTCTGAAGGTCCTCCGATCACATCATATTTACCTATTTTTGTTTCGATATACTTTAAGTCTTTTAGATTTTAATTATTACTAACAAATCACTTCTCCCATTATGCAATTTTTTATTGATACAGCTAATTTAGATCAGATTCAAGAAGCCAAAGAACTAGGTATACTTGATGGTGTTACTACTAACCCATCGCTTATGGCCAAAGAAGGTATCACGGGTACTGACAATGTACTTAATCACTATAAAAAGATATGTGATATCACTACAGGTGATGTAAGTGCTGAAGTTATATCTACTGATTTTGCTGGTATGGTAGAAGAAGGAAAAAGACTATCAGAAATTGCTGATAATATAGTGGTAAAAGTACCTATGATCAAAGAAGGCATCAAAGCAATTAGATGGTTTACGGATAACGGAATTTCTACAAATTGTACTTTAGTGTTTTCAGCAGGGCAAGCAATCTTAGCAGCTAAAGCGGGTGCCACATACCTTTCTCCTTTCATCGGAAGAATAGATGATATTACTTGGGATGGTATGACGCTTATTAAAGACATAGCAGAAATATATGCTATTCAAGGTTATATGACCAATATATTAGCAGCAAGTGTACGTAGTCCATTACATATTGTACAAGCGGCTAAGAACGGTGCTGATGTGGTTACATGTCCATTAAGTGCTATCACTGGCTTATTGAATCACCCACTAACCGATATAGGACTTGCTAAGTTTCTTGCGGATCATAAAAAAGCAAATTCTTAAGTTTACTTATCTACATCTTGTGTATTGATGGGCAATCAGATTGTTAGTCGTTAATTTACGTCTAAGATACGGTAGATTGCATAGTATGGCTAATGTTATATCCTATATGACAATCTGTGCGTATATACTTGATATTCAATGGTATTTAGATATGATATGTTTACTTTGCTGATGGATTACTTCTATTGTATATGAAAGCCATTCTTTCTAGTTTTTCTATTATTCTGATCTTATTGATGAACATTAATTCATCTTGGAGCCAAACAGGTAATACCGTTGGATTAATAAGGAACAACAGTGAATCATATAATGGCTATACTTTGTTGTCTCCTGTCAATAGTCAAAACACTTATTTAATAGATAACTGTGGCGAAGTAGTCAATAGCTGGACATCAAATTACAATCCGGCCATGACCTCTCACTTGACTAAGGATGGCCATTTACTGCGTTCTGGTAGAATATCAAGTACATTTAATGAAGGCGGATCAGGTGGCTTAGCACAGCTTTTTGATTGGAATGGAGAATTGATTTGGCAATACAAGCTAAGCGAAAATTTTGTCTATCACCAACATCATGATATCAAGTATATGCCCAACGGCAACATACTCGTGTTAGCTTGGGAATACAATTCTCCTTCGGATGCAATCGATTTTGGTGTATATCCAGATCTAATTACTGATGAAGGCGTATGGACTGAGTTACTTCTAGAGATTGTACCTTTGGGAAGCGATGATTCAGTGATCGCTTGGGAATGGCATATGAATGATCATCTGATTCAAGATTATGATCAAAGTAAAAGTAATTATGGAAAATTGTCAGATCATCCAGAGCTTATAGATATCAATTACCAAGGTTCTATCGATCCTGTGGATAGATTTCATGCTAATGCTCTTGATTATAATGAAGATCTTGATCAAATTGTAATCAATAGTCGAAATTATCATGAGTTCTACGTGATAGATCACTCCACTACCACGGAGGAAGCGGCAGGGCATGATGGGGGAAACTCTAATATGGGGGGAGATGTTATGTACAGATATGGTAATCCAGTTGTGTACGATCGCGGGTCAGTCAATGATCAAAAATTCTATAGTCAACATGGAGCTAATTGGGTAAAGCAGGGTCAATATAAAAATGGAATCATCGTTTTTAATAATGGTATCAATAGACCTCAAGGATCATTTTCATCTGTTGAGATCGTGATGCCTATTAGAAATGGGTATCATTACGAAATTGACTCCATTCAAGCATTTGGACCGGAAGCATTTGATTTCGCTTATGTGGGAACGCCAACTAGTAGTTTTTTTTCTCCTCGATTATCGAATGCTGTAGTGTTACCAAATGAGAACATTCTAATTACAGAAGGTCAGACGGGTAAGCTATTTGAAATTACACAAGAAAAGGAAATCGTCTGGGAATATATAAATCCAGTACTTGGTCTAAATATAGCTACGCAGGGTGACAATTCTCCATTAAGTGATGTATTTGCCTCCGAAAGATATTCAATGGATTACAGTGGACTTGTTGGTGACTTAACTGCTACTCGGCCTATAGAATTTAATAGCTTTTATAACTGTGAAATAGAGGAAGAAGTGGTTACCACTTCAAGCGATCAACTCAATCAAGTGAATCTTTTGCAAAACCCAATTGATGAAGAGATCAATATAGCTAATACAGATGCCCAGACATTACTAATTCAAATGTATGATGTGTATGGTAGAATAGTATCCTCTTTTAGATCCAGTGATGTATTAATAAGAAAGCAATTAAACATACCGAAGGGATATTACTTTATGCGTATCACCAATGAGGCAGATCAAAAAGTAAAAACTATTAAAATAGTTAAAGGATAATTTTGAGATATAATTTCTAATTGAAGTACATTATATTACTGTGCGATTCAAATTAAATAAAACATGATGAGAAGAATTTTTACAATATTACTAGTAGGTGTCTTCATGACAGGACTATTTGCTCAAGATAATACAGTAGGATTGATATCCCTTAAAAGCTGGCTTGCTGATGATGGTTATACTTTACTATATCCCCATAATCAATCTAATGTATACCTAATCAATAACTGTGGCGAAGTGGTGCATATGTGGGAAGGTGCTGAAGATGTAAAGCCAGGAAACACCGCTTACTTATCGCCTAATGGAAACCTTGTGACTACCAGTAGATCTTCGTTTATAGGAGATGATGCTATCTGGGCAGGTGGCGGTGGCGCTGATATCGAAGTTAAATCTTGGGACAATGAAATACTATCTACATTTACACTTAATAACGAATCAGATAGGCTCCATCATGATATAGAAGTAATGCACAATGGAAATATATTAGCTATCTCATGGGAGTATCAATCTAGGGAAGATGCAATAGCTGCAGGTAGAGATTCTCTGAATCTACCAGGCAATCAATTATGGCCAGACAATGTCATCGAGATTGAACCTACATCGGGTGAAATAGTTTGGGAATGGCATTCTTGGGATCATTTGATTCAAGACTTTGACGAGACTAAGGCTAATTTTGGAGTGGTCGGCGATCACCCTGAACTTATCGATATCAATTTTGATACGCATGATGGTGATCCAGATTGGTTACATGCTAATGCTATCGATTACCACCCTGAGTTCGATCAAATCATGTTAAGCATACCATATTTCAATGAGGTATGGATCATAGACCATAGTACGAGTACCGAAGAAGCTGCTACATCAAGTGGAGGTATCTATGGTAATGGAGGCGACCTAATGTATAGATGGGGCAATCCTACTACCTATAGAGCTGGAGATTCAACAGATCAAAAACTATTTTTCCAGCATGACGCTCATTGGAATATAGATCATATAAGTCCAGGAAATAAAGATTTTGGAAAGGTTATGGTATTCAACAACCGTGCTGGGGAAGACTTTAGTACGGCGAACATATTTGATCCTATGTTCATAGATTATCAAAGCAACTATATGATAATGGATGGTCAATTTATACCTTCTGACTTTGATCTTACATTAACACATCCGACACCTCAACGAATGTATTCTACAGGCTTATCTAGCTTCCAACAATTGATTAACGGAAATTATCTGATTACAGTAGGTCGATTTGGTTATACTTTCGAAATCACTCCTGATAATGAAATCGTATGGGAATATATCACTCCACTCAGAAATGGTGTAGCTATCGCTCAAGGTGATTCGTTGGCGATCAATAATAATCTGACTTTCAGATCACATAAATATCCAGAAAACTATGGTGCCTTCGTTGGTAAAGATTTATCCGCCAAAGGGTGGATAGAGGAGAATCCTAGACAAGATTTTTGCGATTTCCTAACTGATATTAATGAAATCACTACTACTACGTTACGTATGTATCCTGTACCAGCCAACGAAACCCTTACGATTGATCTTCCAGAAGGTTCAGATCATAGGGTAGAGCTGTACAGTATGAATGGACAGAGAATAATTGAAAAAACTGGATTGCAAAATTATGCAATGATCGATGTGTCTGCTTTTCAAGAAGGTATATATATTGTAAGAGTTAACGGATTACAAACAGGAAGAGTTATTGTAACTAAATAATACTATCCTCCGACTCTTATTAAGATATGCACTCTTATAGTTGGTGGTCTGAATAACAAAGAAATAATATTTAGTGAGCCTCTACTTTAAGTGTGGCTCACTTTTTTATTAAGCCTCTAACATCTCACCTTAATAACTTCTATTAGTCAATCCATATCGATAAAATCTATAAATTTACATCATGAAGAAAACGATAGCTAAAGCAGTAGGAACATCATTTGGTTTTGGATTTATTCCATGGGCGCCAGGCACGTGGGGAGCGGCATTTGGCGTAGCAGTGTATTACGTTATCTATCAATACGCACCAGAGCAAATAAATGCATGGATGATAGGATTAACTATTCTATTTACTATTATAGGTACTTGGTGTTGTGAAGTGCTAAAGGATGAATGGGGTGATGATCCAAGCAAAATTGTTATGGATGAGTCTATAGGTATATGGCTGACCTTTATTTGTATGCCTTATGGTTGGTTTAATATGCTATTGGGCTTCGGACTATTTAGATTCTTTGATATCCTCAAGCCATTAGGTGTTGGCGCTATAGACCGAAAAATAAAGAATGGATTTGGTGTTATGGCTGATGATTTACTCGCGGGTATTTACGCTTTGGTAGTTTTACAAGCAGTGAACTACTTCGGATGGGTCGAATACTTGGGATTCTAAGTATTAATTTCGCTTAACCATTTATTTCTAAATTAATAGACCTCAACTTTCTTACAGATAGCTCGAAAGGTTACTAAATTCTCATCATAAAAAAAAAGGGATAACCTCAACGAGATTATCCCTTTCTATATATTGTTAGAAAGCTAAGCTTACTTCACTTGGTTTACAAGTGTCTTGAATGATTCTGGGTGATTCATTGCAAGGTCAGCAAGTACTTTTCTGTTAAGCTTCACATCTGCTTTAGATAGACCGTGCATAAATGTACTATATGACATTCCTTCTTGTCTAGCTGCTGCATTGATACGTGCGATCCATAGTCTTCTGAAAGCTCTTTTCTTAAGCTTACGTCCGATATATGCATATTGCATTGCTTTTTCAACAGCATTCTTAGCTACTGTATAAACTTTACTTCTAGCACCAAAGTATCCTCTGGCTGCTTTTAAGATTTTTTTTCTTCTTCTTCTTGAAGCTACGGCATTTACCGATCTAGGCATAGTGTTAATTTTTAGTACAATACAGGGATCTAGTTTTTAAGATTCTTGCTTCCTGTATCCTCGTTAAATAATAAGGTTAATAAGATCCAATTACTGGATACAAAGTAGAGCTTTGATTCTCTTTTGGTCTACTTTAGATACAAGAGTAGATCCACCTAGTCTAGTTTTAGCTTTCTTAGACTTATTTCTCATCATGTGAGAAGTATAAGCTTGAAACCTTTTAACTTTACCAGAACCTGTGATCTTAAATCTCTTCTTTGCACTACTGTGCGTCTTCATCTTTGGCATTACTGAAAGATTATTTTGTTACAAAATGAGTGCAAAAGTAAGTATTTCTATTACAATAGGCAACTGTAGAGTCGCTTTTTCTTCAGAAAGAGGACATTTCGCATTAAAAATAAATATATATGTAGTTATCTGACTGAGAGTAATAGATAATTCTATGGTATTTAAGCCATTTTAGAAGTTAGGTTGTATACGATGTGGAAATTAGAGTAAGAGATCTACAAAGTCAATACATTTAATCATATTAACTAAGCTAATAGTCAATTCAAAAAAAAGGAACACCTATGAGAGCGTTTCTTTTACATGGGTGGATTTAATTTAGTTAGAATTTGTATCCTATTTTCAAACCACCATCACCGTAGTAATCTCCTACATCAGAGTTACCTGCTTGACTCGTACCATCGATATAATCATTGGCAAGAAAGCGTAGACTCGCTTGAGCTGACAATGTTATTTTAGATGTCAAGTCCATTTGTGCACCAAAACCTATTGGTAGCACAAAAGATGAGCTTTTCGCCTCTGAAATATCTTTATTAATATTTACAGTATTTGGAGTGTCGCCCACATTTCTAAAATTAGTATCTGAGCTTCCAAAAACTAATCCAGGTCCAACATATACGTAAGGTTGTAACTTCCAGTTTTTATCAGCAAACGGAAAGTATTCAGCTAGTATTGAGATTTCATTAAGATTGTTTTCAAAACTATAGCCTCTTGCTTTGTGACCTGGATCGCTGAAGTTAGCCTCATCTGCACTCACTGTTAAGTTTGTGTATGTTATACCTAAAGTGAAATGCTCGTTAAAGTGCTTTTTTACTCCAATAGCTATAGAAAAGCCTAAATCAGAGAAAAGTCCTAAATTCTCATCATCGAAACTTAATAAATCACCTTCATAAGCTGAGACGCCTATTGCAAGTGTACCTTCTAAGGATTTTGATGTTGTTCTCTCCATTTTGTCATCAAGCTCTATTACATTGATATTAGATTGAGAATAAAGTAAAAATGGGCATAGTGCTAATAGCACAAAGATTGTGTGTTTAATTATTTCTGAAGTATTAATTGTTTAAAATGGTGCATTCTTTGACACATTAGACACGTGTCTCTCTTGGGAAAGAAGTAATCTTAATTACTATCACAAATATACTATTATCTGCATATGTAATTCGATTACAACTAAAAAAGATCTAATTAACTAGATCTCTCTATTTAAGATATCAAACTTAGTAACTATCCGATGTTCACCAGGCTGTAGATTGGATAGTTCTAGACTTTGTATCGAATTACGGATCAATCTTAATACTGGAAAACCGACCGTTGCAAACATTTTTCTTACCTGTCTATTTTTTCCTTCCGTAAGTGTGATGGAGGCCCAACTAGTAGGTATAGATTTTCTTACACGTATTGGCGGTATACGATCAGGTAAATCAGGAGACTCTATAATCGAAGCTTCGCATCTCTGTGTTTTGTACTTTGACTTTCCTACTTTTATTGTGGGCCCTGATTCTAAAGATTGAATGGCTTCTTCAGTAATATCACCATCAACTTGTACCCAATACGTCCGCGGATGTTTATATTTAGGATCTAACAGCTTATGGTTGAGACGTTTATCATTAGTGAGCAATAGTAATCCTTCACTATCTCGATCCAGTCTACCAACAGGATAAATGTCTGTAGCTATATCTAGATGATCCGCTAAAGTCTTATGTGTCTCGATCTCTTTGGTAAATTGAGAAAGGACATCAAATGGCTTATAGAATGCGATATAAGTAAAAGCCATTATATTGTTTTTTATTTATTGCAGAAAATAATTGATCAAATAGATAGTTGTAACAAAGCCTCTATATAATCAATGGGCTTACACATTAAACCTAAAGTGCATGATATCACCATCTTGTACGATATATTCCTTTCCCTCGATTCCTTGCTTACCAGCAGTTTTTACTGCTGCTTCTGAGCCATGCTCTACATAATCATCATATTTGATGACTTCCGCACGAATAAATCCTTTTTCAAAATCAGTGTGGATCACACCAGCAGCTTGCGGTGCAGTCGAGCCTCTAAGTACTGTCCAAGCTCTCACTTCTTTTACGCCTGCAGTAAAGTATGTAATTAGGTTAAGTATATTATAACATGAACGTATCACTTGGTTGACTCCTGCCTCCTTGAGACCCATCGCCTCAATGAATTCCATTCTCTCTTCCTTTGATTCTAATTCAGCTATGTCAGCCTCTATTCCAGCAGATATTAATATCATTTCTGCATTTTCACCTTCTATACACTTAGCAAATGCCTTTGTATGCTCATTACCATCATTTACAGATTCTTCATCGACATTACATACATAGATAATCGGTTTAGCCGTAAGTAATTGCATTTCTTTCAACATAACTAAACCATCATCAGATAAATCCATACTTCTCGCAGGCTTACTATCCGATAAGTGCGCAAGCATAGCTTCTATAATCTCTACCTTCTTACCTTCTAACTTATCACCACCTTTAGCCGCTTTCTTTTGTTTATCCAATCTTTTTTCTACCGTATCAATATCCTTGAGTATTAACTCCGTATCGATGATATCCTTATCTCTTACTGGATCTACATTTCCGTCTACGTGGATTACATTATCGTCTACAAAGCACCTTACCACGTGTACGATAGCATCTACTTCTCGTATATTTGCTAAAAATTGATTTCCGAGACCTTCTCCTTTACTGGCCCCTTTAATAAGTCCTGCGATATCCACTATCTCGACAGTTGTAGGTTGCACTTTCTCAGGCTGTACTAGCTCAGAAAGTTTGTCCAATCTTACATCTGGCACAGTAATCATACCTATGTTAGGCTCTTTAGTTGCAAATGGGTAGTTAGCCGCTAAAGCTTTCGCTGAAGTCAACGCATTGAATAAAGTTGATTTCCCAACGTTTGGTAGTCCTACTATTCCGCACTGTAATGCCATGTCTGATTTCTTTTAAAGTATAATGTGTAAATAAGGGCGCAAAGATATAATAAGGATGCAATATATAATGAGGAATGATATCTAATTATAATAGACCATGTCACAAGGATTTCATTACCTCTATATCATAATCTATCAAGAATGTATAATTGATGATAAGACCTAGCCTAATTTAGAGTTTGTATTGCACTAAATTTCTACTTTTGTCAGATGGTAGTAAATCTGCAACAATGTGTAATAGGCAATGAAGGTAAGGAAGTCATGCATGATGTAAATCTGCAGGTGATGCAGGGAGAGTTTTGCTACCTTACAGGAAGGTCAGGCATGGGTAAATCGACTTTACTTAAAACCTTGTATGGAGAATATCCTTTAGTCTCTGGTTATGCCGATGTTGCCGGTTTTGATTTATCTAAGATAGTAAAAGACCAAATTCCTGATTTGCGTCGAAAAATTGGAATGGTATTCCAAGATTTTAGATTATTTCCGAGTTGGACAGTAAAGCGTAATCTTACATTTATCTTGGAGGCCACAGATTGGACAGACAAAGTTAAAGCGCTAAATAGGGTTGATGAAGTACTTGCATCTGTGGGACTATCAGATATGTTGGAAATAAAAGCATTTTCATTAAGTGGTGGAGAACAACAGCGACTATGTATTGCTAGAGCTATACTCAATACTCCTGAGTTGATCATAGCTGATGAGCCTACTGGCAATCTTGATCCTCAATCCAGTGATGAAGTATTCCAGCTATTTCAACAGATCAATCAACAGTTTGGTACTGCGACGATATTTGCCACTCATGATAGTCGACTAATCAATGATTATCCAGCAAGAGTTATTGATTGTGTTGATGGCCGATTATTAGAGATGTAGTTAATTTACGGTTATAGACAATTATCTTTGCTAACTATTTTGCATTAAACACAAAGCATCAAATTGTATCCGTGTCGATTTCTGCGATTAGATATTTCTTTGGAATTTTATATCATTATCATACTTCACCACTCAATAAGCCTAAGATCATAAGCGACCACATAAGCGCTCCTAGTCCAATTACAACCATCTGTCTAGCGCTATATCTTGCAACCTCTTCACCATCGTAATCTTCTGAATTCATTATAGCAAAATTAAATGCTTGTACTGGAGGAATGAAAAACAAAAAAGCAAATATGGCTATAAGTCCAATTGGATCAGGTAACCTTGAAGATAGATTCATCAGAAAATATCCTATAAACAATAAACCACTATTATAAGTAGATGTATAGCCATTGCTTTTTGCAAACTTCTGTATCCTTTCGAATAGTGAATGTGCCCAGAATAATCCAAATATAGCTCTTGCTGCTGGCATCATATTGGGCTCTTCTTTTTCTTGGAAAATCTTCCATGATTTATACATCCACCATATCGCATACAGACCTAAACTGAATATAAATAGAATAATAAACTTATTGCCATCAACAAGTTCTATATAAGTTCTACGTTTTTGGTACTCTGAGCCATTAAGAGAAGAATCATTAAGTTGCATAGGAATATTCTTATTAAAGTATAGATTTATTTTGTGTTGAAATCGAGCGATTAGAGTGCACTCTTGTAAAGCACATTACTTTTGGATACTTCTAGATTTAATATGGATTCGGATTTATTCAAAGCCGAAAAATAATCACTGAGCTGACTAGCAAAAATTAAAGTTGAATTATAGTTTAATGGTAGCTTCGAATTTATCAGAGTATTATTGTCTTTATAAAGAATGGTATCTATTCCTTCGTCAAGTTTAGGTTGTAATATTAAAATGGACTGACCAAATTGCATAACGCCTTCTATTAATACAAATACTAAAGCCAACATGATCTTTATATTGCAATTCATATTTTACATTCTAAGCTATTAATAGGCTTCGAGTATATTACCTTTTCATCTTTCTCCAATTATATCTTTATTGAAGCGGATATACTTTACATTCTAAAGATATGCATCCTAAATATAAGTAGTATACTTTTATTATTGTCATAGTTATCTAACATTCAGTTATTAAATAGCTTTCAAAGTATTTATGCATTATTTTTGTGGTTAACATTAATCAATGACAGACATGAAATTATATTTTAATATTATTATGATTAGCTGTGTTTTAATTCTTATCAGCAGCGCCACATCCTGTAAGCACGAACATGGTGACAAAACACATACACACAACCCGGACGGATCTATAGATAAGTCAGGTCCTGAATGGACATCAGACTATATCTGTCCAATGCACTGCAAGGGTAGTGGTAGTGCAGAAGAAGGTACATGCCCTGTGTGTAAAATGAACCTAGTACCCAATAAGGATAAAAAAATGAATGCCGATCATAGCGGACATGATCATAATGGCCATGACCACTCAGGACACGATCATGATCATGGAGATCACAGTGGCCACGATCATTAAATATTATCTAGATTATAGTCTATATTAAAGTATGGTGCAAGATTGAATCTGGATAATATAGACCTGATTATGAGAAAAAAGAAGAGCCGCAAAACATTGTTTTACGGCTCTTTTATATTTTAGTTATTAGAAGCTTATTGTATCCCTAACAATTCTACTTTAAATACTAATGTAGCATAAGGTGGAATATCATTTCCTGCACCTTGTGCACCATATCCTAAGTTAAATGGAATGTAGAATTCAAAAGTGTCACCAACATTCATAAGTTGGATTCCTTCAGTCCATCCTGGTATTACGCGATTAAGTGGAAACGCTGCTGGTTCTCCTCTTTTATATGATGAGTCAAATACTTGACCATTAATTAAAGATCCCTCATAATGAGTACTTACCGTATCTGTAGCTACAGGATTCTTATCGCCATCACCTTTAGATAAAACTTTATACTGCAGTCCACTATCAAGAGTTTGTACGCCTTCCTTTTTAGCATTTTCAGCAAGCCAAGCCATGCCTACAGCCGACATTTTCTTTGCTCTATATTCTCCGATTATTTGTGCCGCCTCTTCAGCTGCCATTTTCTCGTTACCTGCGTAAAAATCAGTCATACCTGCTAATAAAGAATCTGAGTCTAATGTAGATTCTCCTTGCCCTTTGAAATCTGCTCCTATGAGTACACCCATAGCGTACCACATCTTTTGTTGTTCTGTCATATTATCTATAAATATTAATAAATCGCCAAGTACTATAGATTGATCTTCTAGATAGTACTTGTATAAAAATTATATAAAAAGAAGAGTCAGCTGAACTCAATCAACTGACTCTTATATTATTTGCCTTGTGGTATACTAGTATCTGTTACCACCTCCTCCGTAGCCACCTCTGTCGCCTCCGCCGAAGTTTCTATTGTCTCTTTTAGGTCTATCTTCAGATTGCTTTACAACGATATTTTGACCATCAAGGTCACTTTCGTTAAGGGCAGCAATAGCAGCATTACCTGCATCATCATCTGACATTTCAACGAAACCGTATCCTTTCGATCTTCCAGTTTCGCGATCCATAATAATTTTAGCTGAAGACACTTCACCGAATTGAGCAAATGCCGATTCTAGTTCTTCTTTTGTGGTTCTGTAATTGAGTTTTGCAACAAAAATGTTCATAATAAAAAAATTAATGTGATAAATAAATTGAACTTAGAATCTCACAACCTTGGTATCATATGGAATGGTAAAGAATGCTAAAAACTAAAATCTGTACTTTTTATAATACAATAGCAATAACCTGTGCTCATATATTATAGTTCAAATATAATAGATATTAATCAAAAATCCATGCAACTGATTGGTATTCAATTGTTAATTCTTTATCAAATTTTATAATCTTTAAACTCTGAGTTTAATTTCTTATGCCTTCTTTATTAAGCCATGCATGATATATACGTGCGTTTCGATTATGTTGACTTAGCGTACTGGCAAAAGAATGCTCATTATCATAACCTGGCTTGGCACAGAAGAAAATATAATTATGGTCTTCCGGAAATATTGCAGCTTCTAAGCTTGACAACGTAGGCATATAGATTGGACCAGGTGGCAGCCCTGCATGAATGTATGTGTTGTACGGTGATTCATACTCGAGATGTTTATTAAGTACTCTACGGATAGTAAAGTCTCCTACACCAAAAACTACGGTAGGGTCTGCTTGCAATGCGATACCTCTTTTTAATCTATTTTGGTATACTCCAGATATAGTTTTTGTCTCCGATGGATTAGTAGTTTCTTTCTCGATAATAGAGGCGAGTGTATATGCTTCTGTAGTGGTTAAGCCATTTTTCTCTATTGCAGCTCTTCTACCTTGAGCGTTCCAATATTTTTCATGTTCCGCTTGCATCCTAGCTACGAACTTTTCAGGAGTAGTATTCCAATACAATTGATATGTATTAGGTATAAACATCGTCATGATCGTTTCGGAGGTATGTCCCCATTTCTCTAAATTACTCTGATCTGTCAAATATGTAAGTAATGTCAAGGAATCTGGTTCTATATAACTAGATACTTTTCCTGCCATATCACTGATCAGCCTTACATTATTAATAGTGACATTAATCGGCGTCTGTTTATTAGCTCTAAGTAAAGAAATAAGTTCTCGATTGTTCCATCCTGGTTCTACCTCAAATCGACCTGAAATATTTTCTCTGGTATCAAATTTCATAATCTTGGCTACCATTCTGAAACTAGTAACATCCTCTATGATACCACTTTCGCTAAGTATGGTGGTAAGCTCTTCGAAATTAGTCCCTTGTGGTAAGTTGAAACTTGTTTCTTCTAAGGAAGAAGGTACATTAGGACTATATATCATCGTATAGGCAAAGTATGCCATACCTGCTGCTATAGATCCCAAGATAAGAACGATCCATTTCCAAGTCTTCATATTATTACCTAGTATTGTTCTTTTTCGTTAGGGAAATCGTTAGACTTTACATCTTCAATGTAATGTTCTACGGCTCCTTTGATACTATCAAATAGTTCTAAATACCTTCTAAGGAAGCGTGGGTGAAAATCTTTTGTAATACCCAAAAGATCATGAGTTACTAGTACTTGACCGTCTGTATCAGGTCCTGCACCTATTCCTATTGTAGGTATATCTACAGATAGAGAAACTTGCTTAGCTAGTTTAGCTGGTATTTTTTCTAGTACCATTCCAAAACAGCCTATATCTTGAAGCATCTTTGCATCCTCTAACAGCTTAGCTGCTTCAGCTTCCTCTTTAGCTCTAACCGTATATGTACCAAACTTGTAAATGCTTTGCGGCATAAGACCTAAGTGCCCCATTACTGGTACTCCAGCCTTAAGTATTCGCTTTATGGAATCACTGACCTCACTACCACCTTCCAATTTAACAGCATGTGCACCAGATTCTTTCATGATTCTGATCGCTGAGTTAAGCGCTTTTTTACTATCACCTTGATAAGTACCGAATGGTAAATCAACAATAACAAGTGATCTCTTTACAGCTCTAATAACAGATGAAGCATGATAAATCATCTGATCTAGGGTAATAGGTAAGGTAGTTTCATGGCCGGCCATTACATTACTAGCGGAATCGCCTACTAGTAATACATCAGTTCCTGCTGCATCTAAGATTCTAGCCATACTATAATCATACGCAGTTAGCATAGATATCTTCTCCTTATTTTGCTTCATCGCATGTAGCGTATGAACCGTTACTCTTTTTACATCTTTTTTTGCTGTAGACATTTATTCTATTGTTTTAGAATTCGCAAGGTAATTATATTCTTTATTTATACTGCCATATCTCAGCCACCGATAATTTTCAAGATTTACAAGGGTTCAATTCAGCTATATGATCAGTAATAATGTCCTGTGAAAACATATCATGGATTATAACCTTATAGTAAGGCAACATATGCCTTAGAATAATCATTGATTATCTTAGTTTTGTGGGCTATTTGATAACATTAAGTAAATCTATATTAATTAGATGAATAAGATTATAAAAGTTTTTGTCGCTATTTTGGTAAGTTCTGTTGTTTTCACCGCGTGTGATAACGATTTTGATCTAGTCACAGAGAAAGTTGAGATTCCTGTTGTGTACGCAATTATCAACGCTGCTGATACCGCTCAATATTTTAGAGTAGAAAGAGCTTTTATCGATGAAAATGTATCTGCTTTAGAGATTGCTCAAAATCCAGATAGCCTATATTATTCTAATGCGGTAGTAACTTTGACTAGAGTCAGTACTGGCGACGTATGGACTATGAATGAAGTAGATGGAAATCTCGAAGGATATCCTAGGCAAAATGGAGCATTTGCTACAGCGCCTAATACTTTGTATAAACTACGTACTGCGGATATAGTATTAGAGCCTTTGGAAGAATATAAATTAACTATTGACATAGGAGAAAATAGACCTCAAGTGGTTGCTACCACAGAATTAATTAAGCCACCTTTCTTAGCAACACCTGCTGATGAAGGTGGAATAAACATAGATCCAGGACGTAGATTCAGGATCGATTGGAATAGCCATGCTTCTAATGCTATCTACGATGCTTACGTGAGGTTCTTTTATGATGAGACGGAAGGTTCTGTGACTACAAGTAAAAGCATCGACTGGAATTTGCTCAATAACTCTGCGATCAATGGTATAGATACTAAAAGTACTGAATTTTACGATTTAATCGCTAATTCGTTGGTAGCAGATCCTGGTATTACACGTCAGCAGAAAGGAGCTTCATTTACTTTAGTGTCAGGATCGAGAGAGATTTTTGATTATATCAGGATTGGTCAAGCGAATTTAGGTGTAACGAGTAGTGGTGAAATTCCAATCTATGAAGGTAGTCTCTCATATGGATTAGGCCTTTTTGCAAGTAGATATACCGAACTGAGAGATGAGTTAGTATTGACGCAACTCACCAGAGATACGTTATCTCTTGGAGATAGAACAGCTGACCTAAATTTCCAATAAACAGATCTATTTACATTTATATTCTAATAGCACTCAATATCCATTAAGGTTGATATCTATTGGCTTATGGCATGTCTATGGTGCAATATTACTGTTGATTTCTTTTATGTAAGAAAAGTTTTGGTGGCTATTCTATTTCAAAAGTTAGGAAATTTCATCTAACTATATTCTGATTAAAATCTAAACTTGACTAGGGCCTTAACTTCCGTCTTATCAGGGCCGTAGATGGTTTGACCTGCACTACCGCTTTCATCTCTATTATTGAGATGTGTACGTGACACTCGCATCTCAGCACTTAGCAATCTACTGAATCTATACTTGGCTTTGATATAATACCTTGAGCCTTTGTATTGGTAGAAAGGAATAGAGAATTCATATAGAATATCATTTTCGTACATATAGATACGACTGTCAAAATTATCTGTATCAAATAGCGCATATCTAGCGGTAATTTGATAACTAGAACCTTGCGGCCTCCAGACTAGGTCTTGGTAAAATAAGCTCCCTTTAGAAGATTCGTTTTGAAGATCAAAGAATGAAAATTCTGCTCTTGATTTGAGCGTGATACTCTTATTGACATTTTGCGTTAGATGAAATCTTAATCTATGCAGTTGGGTAGTTCCAAGGGCATCGATAGGATTTGTCTCTATATTAGTATTCCTGAGCTTTTCCTCATACTTGTATTGCATGTATACATTGAGTTTTCGCTTAATATTGTATTCTATTCTACCAAAGTATTCTACACCTTTGGCTGGTGCATCTCTTCTAAAACTTAACCATGGATTACGCCACATGTCTACATAACCACTGACTGACCATCTCTTATATGGTCTTATGGAGATGCCCATATAAAGTCCCTTTTCATTAGTAGGGGTACTCGATTCACCAAATGCATTCGCATTCAGTACTTGATAATCTCTATCATAATTTCGATAAGAAAACGAAATGTCTACCTTCCGATCAAGCCCTAAGAGCAGACCATGAACTTGAGCCATTCCTTTATTATCACTCTGTGCTACTTCACCAAAAAAGTTGAAGTTTCTCCATCTATAGCTATATCCTAGACTCGCATTAGTCAACTGGTCACCGTTAAATCTATACTGGCGATATAGATCTTGTGTAGGGTTTAATGGTAGACTAAAATTAGATCTCAAACCATTAAAAGAAAGTCCCAACGCTTTACGTTTGTACTGCAATGCGAATCCAGTTGACTGCACAGTTAGGCTGTTCTTTTTATCTATTTCTGTTTCTGTACGATGAAATCCATCTCTAATAATGGAGCTTACGTTACTAAAGCCTGTATCAATGAAAGTATCTAATTTGACGGTACCACTCACATTACTATTAGAATAAAATACACTAAGGTTTAAGTTTTTGTGAAGGCCTAGGGTAGTGGCGGCACCTCTAAATTGATTGGCTTCATTGACCGAACTGTAAGGCTTTATTACACGTCCCCCTTTCTTGATATTCATTACTTGCGAACTCTTACTACCACCAAAACTATTATGAAGTATCAAACCTTGTCCCATACTGATCGTATAATCACCCACTGTCACATCCTTAAGCCATCCAGTGATATCACGCGCCGCTATATATCCTGAGTAAAAATCAAAACCATTAGAATTGCTACCTTTGAAAAATTCCTCTCCAGGATCTTTCTCTCCAGTAAATCCCATTTTGAATACTTGGCCATAATCAAATTTGTATCTAGCAAACAAATGGCTAGGATCGCCTAGATAATCTGGTGCCTCACCATCTTCACTCTCAAAACCTTTACGGTCTTCGACTATTTGCTTCCATTTAAATAATACTTGAGAAGTCCCTTCCTTTAGAATATCATGAATATTGAATGTTTTTTGTTCATTATTGCCAGAGACTTTGATGTAAGGAGTAAACTCTCTGATCGTTTCCATATCCAATGACTTAATGGCTTGCAACTCATAGACTGAGTAGAAAGGACCGAAAATATCTCTATAGCTAAGCAAATCTTGTATTTGAATACTATTAAGTATTTGCATCTCCTCTAATTGCACCTCAGAGATTTTATTGAGATCTACTGGACTTCTACTAAAGTAACTTAAATCATCAGCTATGTTATTAATGTCAATCTCTTGCTCTTCTGCTTGATTTTCAAGGGCATCTTCCAGCTTTTCGATGATAATAGTTGGAATGGTATCTTGAGCGATAGCTGTATTAAGACAAAGCACCCCTATATAAAGCGAAAGTATGAATTTGAACGGCTTGATAGCCTGTAAGTGTCTTGATGTTTCTATCACGGTGTCAAGATAGAAATTTTGAAAGAAAAATATGATACTACTTTAAAGAATGTCTTACGAAGACAAGCATTAAGAATATACTAAGGTGAAGTTATTAATACTACAAACACTATTGTTGTTATATATTTAGATGACTTTTAACCTGATTAGTACTAAAGCCAATACATGAAAGATAGACTCATTCTGATCTGCATACTGTTAACAGCACAGTTAGCTCAAGCCCAACTCACAGGCACAATCATGAGTAACACTGGTGATACCTTGTCCTATGCCTCAGTGTATGTAGAAGGAACCGCACAAGGTACTATCGCTAATGAAAATGGCGATTACAATATAATGCTGAGCAAAGGATCTCATCAGATCGTCTATCAATACATCGGTTACGAGAAGGTGATCCAGACTATTGTTATGGATGGTTCTATGCAATCTAATAATGTAATACTTAAGGAGAGTGCCTATCAAATGAATGGTATTGTCATCGCCGCTGACGCAGAAGATCCTGCCTATGCTATCATGAGAAATGCTATAAAGAATAGAGAAAAAAACAAAAACCTTATTCAATCTTATACTGCCAATGTCTATGTAAAGGGAAATGTGAAAATGCTAGATGCACCAGAAAGTGTTTTTGGTCAAGACATCGGCAATCTAGATGGTATCTTAGATGATTCTACAAGGCAAGGAATCCTGTATCTATCGGAGTCACAGTCAAAAATCACTTATGAAAGGCCCAATAAAATAAAAGAGGAAATGTATAGTTCCGTAGTAAGCGGAAGTGATAATGGACTCAATGCTAATCAATTTACTAATGCGCGATTTGATTTCTATGAAGAGTATCAAGAATTCAACAGAAGTATGGTAGCTCCCTTAGCAGACAATGCATTCAGCTATTATAAATTTAGATTAGAAGGTACTACTTATGATACAGATGGAAGACTAGTGAATAAGATAAAGGTTATTCCTAAATCAGAATTTCAACCTGCATTTTTTGGCTTAATTTACATTTACGAAGACAGCTGGAGTTTGCATAGTTTGAATCTTAAATACACAGGCAAATCAATAAAACAAAAGCTATTTGATACTATTGGTGTAAAACAGATTTTTGTGCCAGTTGATGGTTTTGAAGGTCATCCATTGATGTCACAGACAATGGAATTTACTGCAGGCTTATTTGGATTTAAATTAGGTGGGGCCTTTAATTATATTTTTTCTGATTATAAACTGAATGAAAAATTAGCAGATAACACCTTTACCTCTGAGTTATTTAGTATGACAAAAGATGCTGTCGTAAGAGATAGTGCGTTTTGGGAATCAGTACGACCTATACCACTGACATCAGAAGAAAAAAGAGATTACGTTCGCAAGGACTCTTTGAAAACCATGTGGGAATCACAAAGTTATTTAGATTCATTGGATCGAGAAAACAATAGATTCAAATGGTCAGATATTTTGTTTGGTTATGATTATGATCAATCATATAAGAATAGACATTATAGCTACAAAAGTCCATTAAGTACATATCAATTTAATACGGTGGAAGGACATGCGTTAGCTATTAGCTTTGAAGCTAGATTATACGACAGTACAGAAAACAAACAATTAAAAATAAATCCACTTATTAGATATGGATTTGCAGATAAAGAAATCAAAGCATCTATCAATCTTAGATATAGATTTGATCGTAAAAATAGAGGTTTCATATATTTAGGTGGAGGTCGTGAATATGCACAATTGGATGATCGCAATCCTGTAATCGCAAATATCAATACTCAATATAGTTTGTTTTCTAAGGTCAACCTTTTGCATCTATATGACAAGAGATATTTGAGTGCCAGCATCACTAAAGAAGTTGTGAATGGTTTATACTTAAAGCCATATGCCAAGTATGAAAACAGAAGATCTCTTAACAACAATACTGACTACAGTTGGGGAGGAGGAGATAAAACATATAGACCTAATAATGAAATCGGAAAAGACGAGTATCTAACTAATTATATATTAGAAGATCATTCTGCATTGATTACTGGAGCAACACTAATTTGGCATCCTGGACAAAAGTATATGAGCTTCCCAGATTTCAAAAGTAGAATACCAAGTGGCGCTCCGAAGTTTCAAGTAGACTACGCTATTGGCTTAAATGATGTATCCTACAATAAAGTAAAACTGAGTATTTGGGATGATAAAATGAATGCTAATCTCTTTGGTTATAGTTCTTATTCTCTAGAGAGTGGAGTATTTATTACTAATAGCGTAGTGGAGTTTCCAGACTTATTTCATTTCAAAGGAAATGAAACGTTTATCAATTTTGCAAGTAGCCATTTAGGAAGTTTCATGTTAATGCCTCAGTACGTGTATAGTACTACAGAAACCTACGGTGCTGCATTCATTGAGCATCATTTCGACGGTTACCTTTTGGATCGAATACCTTTATTTAGAAGTCTAGGAGCTAGCATGGTTTTAGGCGGAAATACACTTGTATATAATGATCAACATTATTACGAATATTCCATAGGCTTAGAAGATATTAGTGTTGGACCATTCACTTTATTTAGAATGGATTATGCTTGGGCAAAAGATAAAAATGGTTTTAGTGACCATGGTTTTTTATTAGGGCTCAGTCAAATGTTTGAGTAAGCGCGGTTTTCATATAAAACGCGCATCGACGAAGTGGGAGCGCGGCTTGCGCAGCCAAGTGTTTGCATTTTTTTTT
>CALKJD010000140.1 GCA_937995755.1 uncultured Saprospiraceae bacterium
GAACTTATAGGAGAAAAGCCTCCGTTTGTGAAAGATCCTATAAAAGATAAAAAGAAGTGGTCTGGAACTACGATTCCTTGGATGGCTCATGGATATGAGTTAATGTATACGCCACTTCAAATGTTGAATTTGTATAATACAGTAGCTAATGATGGTAGATTGATGAAGCCATACTTAGTGTCTAAGATAATGCAAGGTGACAAGTTGGTGAAAAGATTTGAACCTAGAGTATTAAATAAAAAAATAGCATCGGATAATGCAATCCAAGGTGCACAAGATCTGCTCGAAGGAGTAGTGATAAGAGGAACAGGAAGAAAGTTGCAGTCAGAATACTTTGATTTTGCTGGTAAGACAGGGACTACACGTGTCAACTATGCCAATAAAGATGAAGCGAAAGAATACAATGCATCATTTGCTGGGTATTTTCCAGCTCATGATCCAAAGTACTCAATGATCGTAGTGGTTTACAATCCGAAAGGAAAGTTTTACGGTGGTTCGGTTGCGGGTCCAGTATTTAGAAATGTAGTTGAGAAAGTACATAATCTGAAATTGGATCTTAATAAAGCGATCAACCAAGGCGACCAATTAATTGCAGCTGCGAATCTTCCAAAAAGAAGAATAGGCTACAAAAAAGATTTTGAAAAAGTGTTTGAGTACGTAGGTATAGAATACAAAAATAAATCAAAATCGAATTGGGTAGCAGTAGATCCATTTGATAATAAAATGCTCATCGATAAGAAGAGTATTAGAAAGTCAGAAGTGCCTGATGTGAGAGGAATGGGAGCAAGAGATGCGGTTTATGTGCTGGAGAATCTTGGACTATTAGTGGAGTTAGAAGGGCAAGGACAAGTGAAAAAGCAATCAATAAAGCCAGGGGCGAAGGCTGCTGAGCAAACGATAAAAATCTATCTAGATTAATAATAATAGAAGGGTAGATGATAAAGAGAAAAAAAAAGTTATTTGAAATAATTCCAGATGAGATTCGGATTAGTGCCGATCATCGAGAGTTGGAAGTAGTGCAGATAGAAATAGATAGTAGAAGAGTGAAGGCTCAGACATTATTTGTAGCTATCAAAGGTCATCAAGTAGATGGTCACATATTTATAGCAAAAGCAATTGAAGCTGGAGCTACGGTGATCGTATATGATAATGATGTGGATGTACAAGAGCAAGAAGATATAGTATATATTCCTGTTTCTAATACTTCAAAGTATGCTGGACTCATAGCTCATAAGTTCTATGATAATCCATCTTACGAGACACAGCTTATAGGTGTAACAGGTACAAATGGAAAGACGAGTGTAGTGACACTGCTCTATCAAGCAATGACAGAGTTGGGTTATAAAGTAGGATTGATATCTACTGTTCATAATAGGATAGGAGATGAAGTTATAGATGCTACACATACCACTCCAGACGCTATTAATTTGAATAAGCTTTTAGCCGATATGGTAGAGAGTGGCTGCGACTATGTTTTCATGGAAGTAAGTTCGCACGCTATCGATCAGCAAAGGATATCAGGACTAAAATTTAGGGTGGCAGCATTCACGAATATTAGTCATGATCATTTGGATTATCACGATACTTTTAAAGAATATATTTGGACGAAGAAAAAGTTTTTCGACTATTTGGATAAGGAAGCTACAGCCATTTCCAACATTGATGACAAGAGAGGTGAGGTGATGTTGCAAAACACATCAGCTACTGTAAAGACGCTGGCGCTCAGAAGTGCAGCAGATTACAAAGCCAAGATAATCACAGACTCCATAGAGGGGCTGCACATGATTGTCGATAGACAGGAAGTTTATTTCCAATTGTCTGGCCGATTCAATGCTTACAATTTATTGACTGTATATGCGATCCTCAAGGAGAGCGGCTTACCATCTGATGAGATATTGCCTGTACTCAGCCATTTAAAAGGAGCTGAAGGTAGGTTTGAAAAGATCATTCATCCGATCACTAAGACATGTGCCATAGTGGACTATGCTCATACTCCTGATGCATTAGACAATGTACTGCAAACTATAAAGCAGACAAAATCTGATGCTCAGAAAATCATAACAGTCGTAGGCTGTGGTGGTGATAGAGATAAAGCAAAGAGACCTAAGATGGCTCAGATCGCAGCATTGCTTTCTAGTAAGGTAGTATTGACAAGTGATAATCCAAGATCTGAGGATCCAGAAATGATTCTCGACGATATGGAAGAAGGATTAAAAGATAAAAAAGCAGATCATGTGCTAAGAATAGCAGATAGGAAGCAAGCTATCAGAACCGCCATAGCATTGGCAAATGATAGAGATATAATATTGGTCGCAGGTAAAGGCCATGAAAAGTATCAAGAAATCAAGGGAGAAAAGTTTCCCTTCGATGATAAAGAAATAATCAAAGCATTTATGCTCAAGTAGATATTGGATAAATTGTTTATCTAATAATAACTAGGGTAGTATAGCTTTATAAGAAATAAGAGAATTGTTAATTAATCAATGGTTAATTGATAATTCGATAAAGATTTAGGTTCTATTATCATTCTCAGGTTGGTTTTAACAGTTGCAGTAGGGTCACTACTGGAAAAAGTTCTGGAGTCCTACTGCACTGTTAAATATTTTTTTCTTCACATGGGTAGTGTGGCGAAATCAATAAGTAAAACGATCATTACTTGTAGGATTCCTTTTTATAAAAAAGGAGTCTTTGGAAATGAGCGTTCACTATGAAGTAAGATAATCACTTCATAGTAAGCGAATGAGTAGAATTATTACTTTACAACTCTCAAGGTTCTATATTAAGAGTTGCAAAGATTATGCCAAGTGAATTAATAGTTGAGTTATTAATTGACTTAAAATTAAATTTTAGTGATCTATCAAATCTTGGCCGGAGCCATGTTTGTTTTTGGAATTTGGAATTTCTATTTATTTAGAATTTCGTTTGAATTAGGTTTAGATGTTATATCACATATTTGAATATTTAGAAAAACAATATGATGTTGGAGGCGCAGGTCTCTTTCAATATATATCCTTTAGAGCAGGAGCAGCGATAATCACTTCAATGTTGATTTCGTTGATTTTTGGAAATAGGATTATACGTTCTTTGAAACGATTGCAAGTAGGAGAGACAGTAAGAGAGTTAGGTCTTGATGGTCAGAAAGAAAAAGAAGGTACACCAACTATGGGTGGCTTTATTATCTTATTGGCTACATGGGTTCCTTGTTTACTGTTTGCTAGATTAGATAATATATATATCATCTTGATGCTAGTGACTACCTTATGGATGACAGCCATTGGATTTGCGGATGATTACATTAAAGTCTTTAAGAAAGATAAAGATGGACTCGCTGGAAAATTTAAAATATTTGGTCAGATTGTCTTGGGAGTGGTAGTAGCATTAGTGATGTTGTATCATGGTGATGTGGTTATCAGAATGCCTATCGAAGATGCGATAGCTGGTGGCTATCAAGTAATGGATCGGTTTACTGCTGAGGTGACTACCATAGGTCAAGCCAAGGAATTGGTTAATATGGCTTACGTAAAATCCACACTGACTAATATTCCATTCTTCAAAGGAAATAATTTTGAATATTCTTCACTGTTATGGTTTTTGGGAGATAATGCAAGTCAATTGATTTGGATAGTATTTGTGCCTATCGTGATATTTATAATCACAGCAGTATCTAACGCCGCTAACCTTACCGATGGTATTGATGGATTAGCAACAGGAGTATCTGCCATAATAGGCGCAACGCTAGGAATATTAGCATATGTATCAGGTAATACAATCATAGCAGACTATCTCAATATATTATATATACCACACTCAGGAGAGTTAGTGATTTTTGCCGCATGTTTTGTGGGTGGTTGTGTAGGATTTCTTTGGTTTAATAGTTATCCAGCTAAAGTTTTTATGGGCGATACAGGTAGTTTGACTATAGGGGCTATAATAGCGACCATGGCGATATTATTAAGAAAAGAATTTTTGATCCCAATACTCTGTGGAATATTCGTAGTAGAAAATCTATCAGTAGTATTACAAGTGGGATATTTTAAATACACAAGAAAAAAATACGGTGAAGGTCGAAGGATATTCAAAATGGCACCGTTGCATCACCATTTCCAAAAACTGGGTATGCACGAAGCTAGAATAGTCACAAGATTTTGGATCGTAGGAATAATTTTGGCGGTATTAACTATCATCACACTTAAGGTGCGATAATTAAATTACAAATTAATAATCAATTAATGAATCAATAATAATTATGATCGTTATCGTTGGTGCCGGAGAAAGTGGAATAGGAGCAGCACTACTTGCAAAGAAATTAGGTCAATCAGTATACGTAACTGATGCTGGATTGATCAAAGAAAAGTATAAAGAAGAATTAAGTAATAATAAGATCGACTTTGAAGAAAGCGGTCATGATTTTGACAGATTAAAAAATGCTAAGCTAGCAATAGTTAGTCCTGGTATTCCAGACACAGCCAAACCATTAGTAATATTGAAAGAGGCTGGAGTGGAGATGGTCTCGGAGATAGAATATGGATATCGTAATACTGATGCCACTATCATAGCGATTACTGGAAGCAATGGCAAAACCACGACTACTGGACTTATATATCATATACTCAGAGATGCTGGATATGATGTAGCAGTTGGAGGAAACTATGGCATAGCGATGTGTAGAGTATTGGCAGAAAGACAACCAGATTATTTTGTCTTGGAGCTAAGCAGTTTTCAGTTGGAGAAGGTAGATACTTTCAAAGCTGATATTGCTATCATACTTAATATCACTCCTGATCACCTGGATAGATATGAGTATAATATGGATCTATATGTAGCGGCAAAAATGAATATCGTCAATAATCAAACGAAAGAAAATATAATCATCTATAATGGTGATGACAGATATATCCAGAGTAATCTGGATAGCCGGATTCTCCCTTCGACAAGGAGGATTCCACTTTCGACTAAGGACTACATTACTGGATTGGTATCTACGGATACTGATCTAGTTTTCCAATCTCAGTTGAAAGGAGTTCATAATCTATTTAACGCAAGTTGTGCAATAGCCGCTTGCAGAGAAATCGGATTAACTGAAACTCAAATCGCCTCTGGGCTTGCGACATTTACAAATATGCCGCACCGTATGGAGTCGATAGCTGTAATCAAAGGAGTACAGTATATTAATGATAGCAAAGCGACAAATGTAGACGCTGTTTTTTATGCACTCGATGCGATGACTACACCAGTGATCTGGATCGCAGGAGGCGCAGACAAAGGCAACGACTACGCACAGATTGATCAACTCGTCAAAGAGAAAGTGAAAGCACTTATTTGTTTGACAGCATATCCAGAGCCCTTAACTACAGCTTTTGGAGATGTGCTAGATGAGATCATCATTACAGAAGATGTCGATGAAGCGATCAGAGTAGCAGCTCATTATGCACAAGAGGGTGATACAGTATTATTATCTCCAGCATGTGCAAGCTTCGACCTATTCAATAACTACATGGATAGAGGAGAGCAGTTTAGTGATGCTGTTAATAAATTGTCACGATATGAATAAAATGTTATTCGTATTTGGAGCAATAGTATTTGCCGGATGTTTCACTCATAAACTTAGTAGACCTGACATTGACTACTTAAGTTTTTTGAAATTGAATCTCTATAATTCTAATGGTTGCTTTTGTTATAGATTTAAATATGAAGAATCTGACACAATTGCTTTAGATAACACGGCAAGGAATATTGAATTTAACGATTTTAGTAATCAGTTATGTAATATTGATTTTGAAGCGTCTGGACTAAAATTGGCAAATATTAAGAATTGTATGCCAGGTGTATCTGAATATGGGAAACATGGAATGATAGGTAATGTATATTTGAAATATTTTATGAATATTGGTATTGATTGTCAGGGAAAATATGATAAAATTGAGGATAGGTGTAATGCGGTTACTTTCATATTTAATTCAAAAGAATATTTGATTGATGTTAGATGTGAATTGTATCGTGGGGATGTTGAATCAAAGTCCTTCGATTTAATTCAGGAAAGAATTAAATATTATCAAAGTACAGAGTATAAAGACTCGATGCAAAATAAATATAAAAAACACTAGGTAGAATAATTAAGGCGATTCTACTTGGGG
>CALKJD010000141.1 GCA_937995755.1 uncultured Saprospiraceae bacterium
AAAAGTGTAAATGTCAAATAATAAGAAAAAAAACTATTAGGTTTGCATTATAAATACGACAACACTAAAGTCGAAGAAACACATGACATATAATCAATTACATCATCATCATTTTCATACTTGCTCTCAGGCATAACGGAAATGATATATGTAATCTATAAATAAAATATCAAAACCCTGTCTGAGTAATCAGACAGGGTTTTTATTTTGCTTATCATCAAAGCAGCACTCTTCCTCATTACTCAGGCACTTAATCACTTAAGTAAATGAGTACACTCAAAATAGCAATTCAGAAAAGCGGAAGACTAAATACCGATTCTCTTAACCTATTAAAAGAATGCGGTATCAAAATCAGCAATGGCAAAGATCAGCTGAAAGTAACTGCATCTAATTTTCCTGTCGAACTATATTATTTACGCAACTCGGATATTCCACAGTACATTGAAGATGGAGTGGTCGATGCTGGTATAATAGGCGAAAACACAATCTTAGAAAAAGGTAAAAATATCAAATCCGTAAAGAAGCTAGGATTCTCAAAATGCAGAGTATCACTTGCGGTTACTAAGGATATCGAAGATGTCTCACTTAGCTATTTTCAAGGCAAAAAAATAGCAACTTCCTACCCTAACACATTGAAACAATTTCTGAAAAGAAATGATATCCAAGCAGACACACACATCATATCAGGCTCAGTAGAAATAGCACCAAATATTGGTTTAGCTGATGCTGTATGTGATATCGTAAGTTCAGGAAGCACCTTATTTAAAAATGGATTGAAAGAAGCTCAGATCATTATGGAATCAGAAGCCGTACTTGCTACATCCATGAAGTTACCGAAAGCACAATCAGGCATCTTAGATCAACTCTTATTTAGAATACAAGCTGTACTCCGAGCACAATCTACAAAGTACATATTACTAAATGTTCCCAACGAAAAAATAGAAGAAGTAAGTAAAATTTTACCCGTACTTAAAAGTCCAACCATATTACCACTCGTAGAAAAAGGATGGAGTTCACTACATTCTGTAATTGACGAAGAACAATTTTGGAATGTCTTAGACCAACTAAGAAACGCCGGAGCAGAAGATATACTTATCGTGCCTATAGACAAAATGATAAGTAACAAGTAAAACATCGAATAACATCCTGTCAACAATAGAAGACTTTTTTACAAAAATTACATAGCCATGTATATTAACATATACCCCAATACATCAGAATGGAACACTTTAACTCAGCGCCCCTACAAGGATAATTCTCTAGTATCCGAGCGAGTAAAAGAGATTATAAATTCAGTGAAACAAAATGGTGATTCTGCTATCCTCAGATTAACCAAAGCATTAGACGCTCCATCCTTAGAAAGGATAACAGTAGGCCTAGATGAAATTGAATTTTCGAAAACACGAGTAAGTGTGGACTTGAAAAATGCCATACTCCTAGCCAAAGAAAACATAACAACATTTCATACATCACAAATTAAAAGTGAACCAAAAACAGAGACATCAGCAGGAGTTACCTGCTGGCGAAAAAGTGTCGCCATACAAAAAATAGGCTTATATATACCAGGTGGATCAGCACCTCTATTTTCCACTATATTAATGCTGGGTATTCCAGCTCAATTAGGAGGCTGTGAAGATATCATCATATGTACCCCACCAGACAAGCAAGGAAATATAGACCCAGCAATACTCTTTACAGCAGACTTACTAGGTATCAAAACAATCTATAAAGTCGGTGGTGCGCAAGCAATCGCAGCTATGTCTCTAGGCACAGAAAGTATAACTAAAGTGGACAAAATATTTGGTCCAGGAAATCAATACGTGACCGAAGCCAAGTCGCAGATACAATCCTTGGGAGTGGCAATAGATATGCCAGCAGGGCCAAGTGAATTGCTCATAATAGCAGACTCCAATGCTACATCTAGTTTTGTAGCAGCGGACTTATTATCGCAAGCAGAACATGGGCCTGACAGTCAAGTAATACTAGTGACAGACCAAGAAGAGAAAGCTAAGCAAATACTTGCTGAAGTAACAATACAACTAAGCGAATTACCACGAAAATCAATAGCAGAAAAGTCAATAGCTAACAGCAGGATAATTATTCTTAAGGATATAGAAAGCTGCATACAATTTAGCAACGTGTATGCGCCAGAACATCTAATACTAGCACTAGACAATGCTGAAACCTACAGCGAAAAAATCATTAATGCAGGATCTGTATTCTTAGGAAGATACAGTTGCGAAAGTGCTGGTGACTATGCTAGCGGCACTAATCATACATTACCTACTAATGGATATGCAAAATCCTATAGCGGAGTATCTGTTGATAGTTTTGTAAAGAAAATCACATTTCAAAATATCACTAAAAAGGGAATACAAAACATAGGCCCATCCATAGAATTAATGGCTGCCGCAGAAGGCTTAGACGCTCACAAAAATGCAGTAACAATCAGATTAAATACAATCGATAATGAACGATAAAATCAAACAACTCGTAAGGCCAAACATCATAAAGATGGATGGTTACAAATCTGCACGAGATGAATACACAGATAACCAAGGGACATTTTTAGACGCTAATGAAAGTCCATATGGAATCAACAATCGATATCCAGATCCTTATCAGAATTCACTGAAAGCTGAATTATCTGTACTCAAATCAGTTAATCCTAATCAGATATTTATTGGCAATGGAAGCGATGAAATCATTGATTTACTATTTAGAGTGTTCTGTACACCTATGCAGGATAAATGTATTGCCTTCTCGCCAGGATATGGCATGTATAAGGTATCCGCCTCTATCCAGGACATAGAGTATATAGACGTAAAACTTACTAATTCATTCCAAATTGACAAGGCTGCATTGGAGCCTTTTTTCGAATATCAAAATATCAAAATCATATTTATATGCTCACCAAATAATCCAACTGGCAATATCATTGATCATGAAGATATAGAATGGATCCTGAAAACATTCAAAGGAATAGTAGTTATCGATGAAGCGTATATAGACTTTACAGAAAGTGATTCTTGGATTACCAAAATGAAAAAATACGATCGATTGGTGATACTACAAACCATGAGCAAAGCTTGGGGCTTAGCTGGAGCAAGAGTAGGCATGGCATACACTCACCCAGCTATAGTAACATTACTCAATAAAGTAAAGCCACCATACAATGTCAGCACGCTCAACCAAAAAGCTGCATTACAAGCAATAAACAATAGCAGAGTCGCTGACATTCAAATGAAAGCAATTATCACTGAACGAAAAAGAATATACAAAGCATTAAACCACATCGAAAGTATAAAGAGAGTATACCCTTCTGAAAGCAATTTTATATTAATAGAAGTAGATGATGCCAATGCACTTTATCATACACTAATCAAACAAAAGATAATTGTACGCAATCAATCCAATAAGATCAAAGGCTGCCTGAGACTTTCTATTGGTACTCCTGAAGAAAATGAACAACTCCTTGATGCACTCAGAAATACAAATACCCAACCAATCCCATTTAGCGAATATGGATTAACGAATAATCCAGATCTTATCAATAGACATTAATATACTACAATGCAAAAAATACTTTTCATAGATCGCGATGGCACTTTAGTAATTGAGCCTCCTGTAGACTACCAACTCGATAGCCTCGAAAAGCTGGAGTTCTATCCAGGTGTGTTTCAATGGCTCAGTCGAATAGTTACAGAGCTGGACTATACACTTGTGATGGTTACTAATCAAGATGGCTTAGGCACAGAATCATTTCCAGAAGATACTTTTTGGCCAGCACATAACAAAATGATGAAAGCCTTACTTAATGAAGGTATCACATTCGATGAAGTACTCATAGACCGCAGCCTACCGACTGATAATACCAACACACGCAAGCCACGTACTGGCATGCTCCAACAATACATCTACGGCAACTATGACCTTACTAACTCCTTCGTGATAGGTGATAGACCATCGGACATGGAATTAGCTGTAAATTTAAAATGCAAGGGAATATATCTAGGTAAGGATGAGGAGGAAACAGCTGTGTTAAATACGACTATCTGGAAAGATATATACAACTATCTATCTACACAAAAGAGAACAGCTTGTATTAATCGAGTAACCCACGAAACATCAATCAGAGTAAATATCAATCTTGATGGCGAAGGAAAGTCTAATATTCATACAGGTCTTAATTTTCTAGATCACATGATGCAACAGATCGCCAGACATGGCACTATCGACCTTGACATACACTGCAATGGAGATCTACATATAGACGAGCACCATACCATGGAAGACCTTGCGATCACACTAGGTCAAGCATTTAGAAAAGCATTGGGTTCTAAAAAAGCAATAGCGAGGTATGGCTTTCTGCTTCCTATGGACGACTGCCTTGCGCAAGTTGCTATAGATTTTGGAGGAAGGCCTTGGTTGATGTGGGATGCTAGCTTCAAGCGAGAAAGAATTGGCGATGTACCTACAGAGATGTTTCAACATTTCTTTAAGTCCTTCTCAGATGCCGCTGAATGCAATCTCAATATCAAAGCAGAAGGAAATAATGAACACCACAAAATCGAATCTATATTCAAAGCATTTGCAAAGACTATAAAAATGGCTATCGCCAAAACTAATGACTTTAGCATTCCGAGTACCAAAGGAATTATTTAATCTCTCTCGAAAACATTGACACGACTTCAATCTTAACAAAAAAATATCTATCTAATGATAGCAATTATAAAATACAATGCTGGAAATATCACCTCTGTTCAAAACGCACTTAACAGATTACAAGAAGAAAGCATCGTAACTGATGATCCTAGTATAATCTTAAAGGCAGATAAGGTTATATTTCCTGGAGTAGGTGAAGCGAGTTCGGCAATGAGATACTTGAAAGAAAGAGATCTAGATAAGACGATCTTAAAGATCACTCAACCTATGTTAGGAATATGCTTAGGACTACAACTAATGTGTAATAAAACCGAAGAAGGCGATACTGAATGCTTAGGGATATTTGACACAGCTGTAAAGCTATTTCCTCCAATCCATAAAGTGCCGCATATGGGATGGAATAATCTCAACACTACAGATGATGGCATTATGAATGGGATACAATCCAGGGATGACTTCTATTTTGTACACAGCTACTACGCAGAGTTATGCGAAGACACTATTGGCATATGCGATTACATCCAACCCTTCTCCGCTGTTATGCAAAAAGATAATTATTTCGCCACTCAATTTCACCCTGAAAAATCTGCAGATACAGGAACCATTATTTTAAAAAACTTCATCAATTTATGAAACCATATTTCAAAATAATACCCGCAATAGATATCATCGATGGAAAATGCGTAAGGTTAACTCAAGGCGATTACAACACCAAGAAGATCTACAATGAGAATCCACTGGAGGTAGCTAAACAATTTGAAGGCGTAGGGATACAATACTTGCACGTAGTAGATCTTGATGGAGCTAAATCGAGGCACATCGTCAATCAAAAGATCTTAGAACAGATCGCTACTCATACCAATCTAATTATAGATTTTGGTGGAGGCATCAAAACGTCTGAAGATATCCAAATAGCATTTGATAGTGGAGCATCACAGATAACTTGTGGAAGTATAGCGGTTTCAAATCATGAGTTAGTCTCTCAATGGATGACTACCTATGGCGCAAATAAAATTATACTAGGCGCAGATTGTAAATCAAAAAAAATTACAACCCATGGATGGATGAAAGAATCAACTATTGACGTTATTCCATTTATACAACGATATAAAAAAATAGGACTATCCAATGCCATCTGTACTGATGTTGCAAAAGATGGATTACTTCAAGGTCCGTCGATCGACTTATATTCTGAGATAATAAGTCAGACAAAAATCAATCTAATCGCCAGCGGTGGTATATCTTCTGTAGCAGACATACAAGCAACAGAAGATATAGGCTGCGCTGGAGTCATTATAGGCAAGGCCATATACGAAGGATATATATCACTTATAGAACTATCGAAGCTATGTTAAAAAAAAGATTAATACCCTGTCTAGATATTAAAGAAGGACGAACTGTGAAAGGTATCAAATTTGAAAATCTCAGAGATGTAGGTGATCCAGTCTCACTCGCAAAACGCTATGTTACACAAGGCGCTGATGAACTTGTTTTTCTTGATATAACAGCAACTATAGAAAATCGAAAAACACTTTTACAATTAGTGAGTCAAGTAGCCCAAGAGATCAATATACCATTTACCGTAGGTGGAGGAATATCTTCATTGGATCAAGTCGAAGCGCTACTATCTGCGGGTGCGGATAAAATCAGTATTAATTCTGCAGCTGTGTCTACTCCCCAATTGATTAATGATATAGCACAAGAGTTTGGATCTCAATTCGTGACAGTAGCCATAGACACCAAATCCGTAAATGAAATTCCATTAGTTCACACACATGGAGGTCGCCAACCTACTCAACAAGAAACTACCATTTGGTGCAGCGAAGTGGAATCTAGAGGTGCAGGAGAGATATTACTTACATCTATGGATCATGACGGTACTAAAACTGGTTTTGCCATTGATATCACAGCTCAAATATGCAATTCAATTAACATTCCTGTTATTGCTTCAGGAGGCGCTGGATCTGCACAACATTTTTCGGATCTCTTCCAACAAACAAATGTCAGCGCAGGATTGGCCGCCAGCATATTTCACAATAATGAGATCTCTATACCCAGTCTCAAATCATATCTCTCAAAAAATAAAATAGCCATAAGATGCAAATAAACTTCAGCAAAGTCAATGGATTGGTTCCAGTAATCATTCAAGACAATAGATCATTACAAGTGCTTATGCTCGGTTATATGAATCAAGCCGCATTCGACAAAACAATCTCCGAAAATAGAGTGACCTTTTACAGTCGTAGCAAACAGAGACTATGGACCAAAGGCGAAAAATCTGGCAACTATCTAGCGGTAAGCGAAATCAGTATCGACTGCGATCAAGACACAATACTTATCAAAGCGACTCCTGCCGGTCCGACTTGTCACAATGGCACAGCAAGTTGTTTTGGATCTAAATCGACCAAAGGATTTCTATACCAATTACAAGAGACCATCAGCCACCGTATAGATAGCAATGACAGCAACTCATATACCAATACACTCTATCGTAGAGGCATCAATAAAATAGCTCAAAAAGTAGGCGAAGAAGCAATAGAATTAGTCATAGAATCTAAAGACAATAATGAAGACCTTTTTAAAGGAGAAGCCGCAGACTTACTCTATCACTACCTAATATTATTAAAAGCCAAGGGAATACAAATTGAAGATGTGGAAGCGGTATTACAGAACAGATCTAAATAACTTTTCACAAAGAGGCAATCGAATATATCCAGTACTATCTTTTCCATGACATAGCGTGTACGATAAAAATATAATATCTTTAAGCAACCATCATTATTGAAAAAATGAATTACCTCGCCCCCACTATCAAACAGTTCCAATATTACAAATCATTAGGAGACAAAACGATGTCGCAACTGTCGGATGATCAGCTCTTTTGGAAATACAATAAAGAGAGTAATTCTGTAGCGATGATCGTCAAACATATAGCAGGAAATATGCTCAGTCGATGGACCGACTTCCGTACAACAGATGGAGAAAAAGAGTGGCGACAACGAGAACTAGAATTTGCTGATGACATCAACGATCGAAAAACTTTAGTTACTTACTGGGAAAAAGGATGGAGCTGTCTCATGGACGCACTCACATCTATTTCTGACGATGACATTGAGGAGATTATATATATCCGAAATCAAGGCCATACGATCATAGAAGCCATTAACCGACAGCTAGCGCATTACCCATATCATATCGGACAGATCGTTAGTATAGGAAAAATGCTCGCTGGTGAAAAATGGTTGTCGCTTTCTATCCCAAAAGGTCAATCCGAGTCCTACAATGAAAATAAATTTTCGAAAGCCAAGGACCGAGGCCACTATACCGATGAATTTCTTAAATAACTTTATCTCAACCCTCTATAGGTTAAACAATACACCCTTACTTTTCATTTATACTATATGAAAAATTATGTAATCATAGGAGGATCGAGTGGTATTGGTGCAGCATTAACAGAAATATTAGCCGCACAAGGAAATAGTATATTTGCCACATATAATAAGACGGAAAATTTCACGGCCATCCCTGGCGTCGAGTACCACCATCTTGACATTTTAGAAGATGAATTAGATCTTGACTTTGTACCAGACAATTTAGACGGAATCGCCTATTGTCCAGGGTCAATAAATCTCAAGCCATTTAAAAGATTAAAACCCTCATCTTTTGTGGATGATTTCAATTTACAAGTAGTTGGCGCTATTAAAGTGATTCAAACACTTAGTGATAAGATGAAAAACAGTATTGATCCATCAATTGTCTTTTTCTCAACTGTTGCTGTATCTATGGGATATAACTTTCATACTCAAGTTGCTACTTCCAAAGGAGCGATAGAAGGACTATCTAAATCTCTAGCTGCAGAATTCGCTCCAAAAATAAGAGTCAACTGCGTTGCCCCTTCTCTTACCGATACTCCATTAGCATCGAAACTTCTTAGCACTGAAGAAAAGAAACAGGCCAATGCAAATCTTCATCCATTGAAGAAAATAGGAACTGCAGAAGATGTAGCCGAGATGGCTGCATTTTTGTTATCAGACAAATCAAAATGGATGTCTGGACAAGTACTTCATGTAGACGGAGGAATGTCCTCGCTAAGAGTTTAATTAAAAAAACACCTCTAAGACTACTATAAATCTTAGAGGTGTTTTTCTTTATACTTTCTTCTTTACGAACCATCTAGTTCTCCTAAATCTAATTGGACAAAAGACTCTTGCCCTCCTTTAGTCACACTAATACGTAAGTTTAATATCTGCACCTATACTTACCCATCTTCCTGGCAACTCAACTAGATTGGTCTCTTTGTATATTTTATTAAATAAGTTATTCACATTTAATGATACTCTTACTTTATCCGCATCATAATATAGCTTACTGTCTACCACGGTATAGTCATCTAAATTAACACGGTCTACGTATCTCATTTGAATATTATGGTGTACCTCACCAACATGATAAGCCACTCTCGCTGATAACTGATGTCTTAGATTCTCTAATGAATATCGGCTCAAAAATGCATCTACTTCACTTTGATCTGCATCTAACCAAGTATAATTAATACCAAGATTAGCTAACCCAAATTTGCCAGTTGCGTGAAATCTCCATTGTGCAGACAACTCTATCCCATTAGTCGTAATATCACCGATATTAATAGGCTGCCACTTGGAGGTGGAATCAGATTTTGTCCAGTCAATAAGATCATTTCCTTGTCTCGAAAACAAAGCAATCTGTGCTGTAAAATTACTTTCAATATACTTGGCCCCTATTTCCATAGAAAGCGCTTCTTCCGCCTGTAAATCTTCATTTCCTACATTGGCTCTATCTTCATAGTACAAGTCCGTATATGTCGGTACACGATAAGTGTAACCCGCATTTCCAAACACTTTGAAGTGATTAGTAACTGCATATCCAATATCTAACCCAGGAAAAATCTTAGCATCTAAATCCGAAAAATGAGTATACGAAACACCTGGAGTGATATCAAGCTTCTCATCCATAAGTAATATTCTTTGCTCCGCATTAATAGTTGCAGTATTACGCTCACGCATTCCAAGGTTATTGCTTTCTAGGTTCATCATATTATACTCCACTCCTACCTGAAAGATACCCAGTGGATTACTCGATCTTGCTTGTACTTCTCCATTGAGCACCTCGCTTACGTGTATATTATTAAAGAATGAAGGATCTTCTCTTAAAAATACATAATCATCCTTATTTCTCCTATAACTAAGCTTCGGACTAATATACCACCCACCTATTAACTTGCTATAATCTAAGGCTACAAAACTCGTATGCGTCTCTTCATACTGATCCATAAAATCAGGGCTAGCGTAGAATCCATTAGCTCCAAATTTTCTTGAACTATGTGATGTCAATACATTCAATTGATTACCATTAGACCCTAAAGAACCTTGATATGTATATTGCTCGATTTCGTAATCCGTATTATACTTATACCCTTCTGAAGCATTACGACTATACGAGGCTGACTGTCCATACTTTCCAATCGTATTAGATACTCCAATCCTAGTATCTATCAGCTGATAATCTCCAGTATGCACTCCGATAGTCACCAGATTCTCTTTAGGCTTTTTGGTTACTATATTGATCGCTCCTGCAAATCCATTGATACCATAGATACGAGCAGCAGGCCCCTTGAGTACTTCGATACGTTCTATATCTTCTATAGCTACAGGAATATTCATATTGTGATGACCCGTCTGAGGATCTGCGAGCTTAATACCATTGATTAAGACCAGTGTCTGATCAAATGTGCCTCCTCTGATACCTATATCTGATTGTACACCATTCGGTCCTCGCTGTCTTACATCTACACCTGCAACATCGTTTAATAGCTCCGCAACATTATTCGCTGAAGATGCTGCTATTTGCTCATCCGATATCACATCAATACTTCTACTCGATTGTTTAAATGGAATCCCTAATCGCTGCTCGTGGATGACTATCTGAGAAAAATCTCCGAACAATGTATCTTTCTGTCCAAATACACTCATTACTAGCATTCCAATGACGATCGTTAATATATACTTCATATGATATTATTAGTTACTTAATTGCCCTAATAATAGACGGTAGATCACATATATCATGATCAATTATCTCTCTTTCACAACGATTCACAAATAGCAAAACATTTGTATCAGAACTCATCATTACTTAAGGCGTCACAAATATATCAATACCTATCAAATAGCTTAGTCCAAGCGTCAAAACATCTGACATCAAGCTTTTTATATATTAAAATTAAATTAATAGAAAGTTGCAAGAAAGACATATTGCCATAAAAAAAAAACTCCCAACCAGCCTTAGCTCATTGGGAGTAATAAATCGTAAAAATGTTGATTTGTTTTTAATTTCTATTCCAATTATAAGAAGCACCTATCTGTAGCCTAATACCACTTATATCATAAGGCAATGTTGTAGTTTCTTCACCATTATAAAGCACTTTAGGATTCTCTCCCTCGAGATCCAATCTTGATTCCTTAGAATCTTCTACTTGCGAAGCAAAGATAATTGCACCATCTGTATTACTACTTCCAATATCATAATGCGCAGAAAGGAATATATCCATTTTATCGGCAATCCTATACACGAAATCTACTGCTGGACCATACACCAAAACAGTTGATTGCAAAGATACATCTAATGCTTCTTCATTATATATCGTTTCACCGATTTGAATATAACCCGTATTATTCTCTAACTCTCCTACTTCAAATCCAAATCCTCCAAATCCTCCGAAAATAGATGGTCTAATAAAAAGTTCTTTATCTCCAATATCAAATGGAAAATTCCAACCTAAACCATATGTCAGCATTAAACCACTACCCGCGTCTCCTAAAGTCACATCAATATCTATATCATGAGCTAGTCCACTATACTTTCCAAATTTGTATCCTAGAGAAATACCCACACTCGTGTATCCGTCCGCGATCTCTGTAGTCGTCATTAAGTTATCTGGAGATGGTGAATTATCTGTAAACGAAGTCACCAACACGCCTGGATCTGTTGAGATGAATCTTGGACCAAAACCTAAAGTGATACCACGGTATTTTTCATATTCCGTTTTAGCATACTCTTCGTCATCTTCTTCTTGCATCTCTGCCTTCCTTTCTACTTTCTTCTCTACTCTTTTTTTACCTCTTCTTTTTTTCTGACCGTACACAGTACTTACACTAATCATCACAATCAATAATAGTAATACTTTTTTCATTCTATTGAGTTTTGTTTTGTTAATAGCAATCATTCATCAGAGAACCTGACTTATCTGTGGCTAAAGTAACATTTTATTACAGATTAATAAACATTGGCATTTTTATACTTCAGTCTTCTTTACTTGTTGATAATATATAAATATCTTACTAAGTACAATAGCTATTATAATGGCTGGCAATAAATTCTCCAAGGTAATATTACCCAACTTCAACATATTAATCGATATACCTAAAATCAATATTCCACCTACTGCACTGACTAAATTGAGCGTTTTTTCATCAAAAACAGGTTTTAGAATATCAGCAAGCACAGTAATTCCTCCCTGAAACAAAAGCATAGGAATAATAGAAAACAATACTCCTATTCCATAGGTTGCCGTAAGCGCGATAGCGGTAAATCCGTCTAAAGTAGATTTCACATAGAGTAGACTTCGATCTTTAGTCAGCCCTTCCTCTAGTGCACCTACGATTGTCATACTGCCTATACAAAATAGTAGGAAAGCAGTAATCAATCCTTCAGTAAAGTTACTATCCTGTGCATCTACTACTTCCTTAAGTTGATCAGAAAGTCCAGCCATCCAACCCGCCAAATCTAATAACTGGCCTGATATACCTCCGATGATCATTGCAAAAATAAAGATGAGCATGTAACCATCTGGTAGCTTAAGAGCCATTTTAATTCCAATGAGAATTGTACCTAGACCCACCGCTTGGAAAACTATGTCTTGTATATCTTCAGTGAAAACGGATTGCAATAGTAAACCTAATATACTGCCTACTGCCACCGTAAACATATTGACAAATGTTGCTATGGGCCATTGAAGAGTTGCTTTCTTATTCATAGCTTCTTCTCTTCTAAGTCCCACTTATACTCAACATAATCTTTATACTGCTGCATCCACTTTTCAGGCCCTTTCTTAAATTTTCCTGCAAACAACTTTGCCATGATCTTTATCAATAGACTTTTCATTTCTATATAATTGACTTGGGTAGTATACAGTGTCCTATTTCCATCGAGCTCTTCGAAAGTACTCAGCATAATATTATTCATATGCTTATGCTCATATAATGCTTCAAATGAATGCGGTAAATGATTAGCTTGTATGGTTTCTACCAATTCCATATCAGATTTCTCAAACTTATAGCGTAATAAGGTTTGACTGCCTACTTGATCTTTCTGCCCTCTGAGTAATGTGGCAGATTTAAAATCATCTTGCCATTTATCGAAATATTCACTCCGTCTTAAAAAAGATGCAACGAAGTCGCGTGGTGCGTTGATGTGAATCTGATTGCGTAATTCCATATTGTAATAATACCCTTTACAATTGAAATGTCAAAAACTGTTGACTTGATTGCGGAAATCCAATCATTAGACTCAAGACATATTGTAGTTCATGATATATCCCAAAAAAGCAACCTAGATGTTTAGAATGGCAAGTCGCATAATGCTACTTCGACGTGATGGCAAACACTTACTTTAACTTAAAATCAATAATAATACTTCCGCATTGCTTGGCAGCACTACTAGCGGAAAATCGATATTTAAGTACGCCTTCTTCTGCGACTTCAATGAGTTCTTTATCTGCTGATGTAGAGCCTTTCTGCGTATATTTTGAGCTTATGACTTTACCTGCAGCATTGATACATATGTCTACTACTACTCTACCTGTCTTCTGAGAGTTGTCTGTAATGTCTGGCTTATATTCTACAGCACGATCGCTAAGTCCCTCTCCTATCAAGCCAGAGCCTGTAGCAAGATTCTCTAACGCTTTACTATTAGGATCGCCATCAGGATCCCCTTGGTTGCCACTGTTATCATTATTGCCGCTACCTCCAGAAAGCAAACTTCCAAATTTGCTTTTCTTGGCTTCGTACTCTGCTTTCTTTTTAGCTTCAGCTTCTTCAGCCTTTCTTTTTGCTTCTTCGGCAGCTTTTCGTTCTGCTTCTTTTTTAGACTTTTCTTCTGCCGCTTTTTGGGCCTCTGCGGCTTTCTTTTTCTTCGCTGCTGCGTCCGCTTTCTCCTTTTCTTTCTTAGCTACTATATCCGACTTTTCTTGTACTGTTTCTGATTCTGTAGATGCTACTGGACTACTTTCTTTCGCTTTCTCCTCTTTTTCTGGTACGACTTCTTTTGCAGTAGATTGTTCTTCTTGAGTTGGAGCAGCTGTAGCACTAGGCGTATCTTCTGCAGACTCCGATGGCGTTTCTTCAGATTGTGCCTCCTCTGCACTATTTCCTCCATCTATAATACCTAGTTGTACCACGATACCACTAATTTCCTCCTCTGGCTTCTGATGATCATTAAAAAATGTCGTAAAGCACAAAAGAAGTAATAGCAAGTGCAAGACGATGCTCAGCAGCATGCCTTTTCTTCTATTTTGCTCTTCGTCAGCTAGTATGACTTCTTTATAATTCATTTACTAATACTATTACTCTTTGTACGATTTAAATTAGAAATAACTAGATGCATCTATCATCACATCCCTTTCATTACTTCAATATGAAGCACTCGGTAATAATCAAGATTCTATACACAATAATCCTACATCATTTCAAATGCTGAGTCTTATATACAGTAGACACCTAATAACTATACATAGCACAGTCTATTACGTAACACTCACAATAGGTTGGAATTTCTGAAGTAGAATATATTCTATAACTAGAGCATAATCTCTGCTCATATAATAATCACTTCACTAAATCTCACTATTAATCTTACGCTTAGTGCGCTTGATTTACGAGATTATTTTTTGGGATCTTCTAATACAGTTTTGATACCATATTGATAAGCTAAGTCAAGCACAGCTACTACTTTATCGTTACTCGATTTAGCATTTGGGCTTACTTTTACAGTTGCATCTTTACCTTTAGTTTTCTTTAGATTTCTCATTTTAGTCTTCAGATTAGCATAATCTATTCTCGCTCCATCTAGGAAGAATGTTCCTTTTTTGGAAATAGATATTGAGCTAATGCTAGAAGGCTTAGTTGTAGAAGGCGTGCTATTCTTTCCTGGTAGTTTGAGGTTAAGTGCATTGGGAGTCACTAAAGAAGATGTCAGCATGAAGAATATCAATAATAAAAAAATGATATCCGTCAATGAAGACATACTAAACTCTGCGCTTACTTTTGATTTCTTCTTAAATCCCATAGTCTCTATCCTCTTGGCTGTGTAGCGATAATTGCTTTAACTCTTAGTCCACTAGCGATCTGCATCACTTTATGTACTTTCTCCCAGTCTGTACCAGATTCGGATATGATACTAAGTGTAGCATTGTCTTTATTCTCTGATGCTCTTACCGCTGTAGCGATATCTTTTTCTAGATTACGCATACTGCTTCTTTTACCTTTTACTGTCACTTCTCCATCTTTAAACAGCATTACAGATAGATCTGTCGGTGCTACTGTCACACTATCAGATACAGGTAATGGCATATTGATCTGCACCATAGATGATGTCAACATAAAGAATATCAATAACAGGAATATGATGTCCGTAAGGGACGACATACTAAATTCTGCACTGACTTTATTTCTCTTTTTCATTTCCTGTTCTTATTGGATACTATAACTGTATATAAGACATATTATTATTCGATAGTACGAGTACTATGCTGATGGCTCTTGTAAAAGATCCATGAAGTCTGTAGTCACACGCTCCATTTTGAAGATTACCTTCTCTACGTTAGCTACTAATAAGTTATAACCTACGAATGCGATAATACCAATCATCAAACCAAACGCTGTCGTCAATAAGGCTTGGTATATACCTTCTGCTAATTGAGCAGGTCCTACATTCTCCTCTGTAGCCATCGTTTGGAAAGCTAAGATCATACCTGTAACCGTACCAAAGAATCCAATCATAGGCGCGGCTCCTGCGATACTTGCAAGAGTAGATAAGTTTTTCTCTAATTTGAATACTTCTAAGTTTCCGATGTTTTCGATCGCAGCATCGATATCTCTTAATGGTTTACCAATACGTTGTAATCCTTTCTCTACCATTCTTGCCATGGGGCTATCAGTACCTGCACATGCAGCTTTAGCACCTTCGATGTTACCAGCAGCTACAGCAGATCTGATGTTATTCATAAAGTTTTCATCAATCTTTCCAGCTCTCTTAATCGTCATATATCTTTCGAAGAAGATATATACTGAGATTACAGACAAAATCAGTAATACACCGAAAATAGACATACTTAAAATACCACCATCTATAATGATATTAATGATGTTTTGAGCTGCACCTACTTCTTCAGTGTCTGGTGTTTGGAATAAGAAAAATCCTAAATGAAACATTAGCGTTTTTATTTGTAAGCCTAATAAAAAGAATCTTGGTCGTAGAATATGATAACGTAACTCAATGTCTACTTACCAATAAAGTCATACTAAGCATCATGAACGATGCCCAATTGCAATTAATTATTGCACAGACACAAAATTAACAATAAAATTTATATATTAAATAAATTTATCATTTGATTAATTCACTACATAAAACATTGAAAACCTGCTTATTGCATAAGCTTTGGGTGCCCAACAAGCTAGAATTATCACTAATACCGATATTAGCTAGACGAGAAATGGTTTGAAATTATTGATTGAAAGTGTAATTATCTAACTACAGTAATGTCGCCAGTTTTGATAATCACTTCATCCGCAGAAGTCCTAATCTCTATCAGATATACAAACACTCCAGGATTAACATCTTGTCCATTAAACTTACCGTCCCATCCTCGTGATGATTCACCCACAGGCATATTTTCAGTTTCGTAGACTTGACTACCCCATCTATCATAGATCACTAAACTTTCGATCATGATGTCGTTGTCTTCACCATGAATCCAAAATATATCGTTAGAGCCATCTCCATTAGGAGAGAAGATATTAGGTACATAGATATCTACTGAGGTATCTACACGTATTTCGATTTCTTGACTAACAATACAGCCATCGACCGTAATCAGTTCTACCGTATAGAAAGTGTTTGTTTTTTCGTTGAATTCAATTGATTCGCCTTCTCCAATTAGCTCGTCTCTTGCATCATACCAATTGATTACAGCTACATCTGCTTCATCTATTGAGTAGTCTACTACGATCGATCCATTGGCGTAGTACTTAATGCCTACCTCCGTCGGAGCATCCAACACAATCTCTACTGGCTTAGACAATGTAAGCTCTTCTGTATAATTACATCCATTACCATCAGTAATAGATAGATCATATGTTCCGTCCGCTAAGTCTCCAAGCATCTCAGAAATCAATACTGGATTATTGTCTATCGTTAAGGCATATGGTGCAGTTCCTCCAGTTACACCTTCGATCATGATATATCCATTATCTTCAGTAAAGCACATCGGATCCGCTACTTCACCTACAAAAGCACTTGGCACATCCAAATTTTCAGTAATGATTACTGTATCTCTTGATACACAACCAAGATTAACATTAGTTACCACTATCTCATACGATCCTATCGATTTGGCTTCGATGCGATCATCACTGATAGCTACAAAAGGATCTCCACTTAATAGATTCCATTGGTATTGATACACTGCACCAGAAGGAATAGTAGCTATGATAGGAAGAGTCTCTGTATTACAGTTCCAAAGTAAATCTGGACCCGCATCTACTACTGGCCAATCAATTATATTATTAACTATAAAAGTCTCGGTAGTTTCACATCCATTAAACCCTGTAACTGTAAGTGAATAATTACCCGCTTCTGTAATCATGATCGACATATCATCAGATGAGATACCTGGACCTGACCATACTTGAGATCTTATAGCTACATCAGAAGTATAACTCGCATTGACTACCATTACATTACAGTCTATATCTCTATAGTCGACATCTATAGTAGGTTCGATGATATCAGCCGTTACATTGACATCTTCGATAGTAGTGCAGCCATTAATCGCTGTAAGAGTAATCGTATACAATCCTGCTTCATCTATCGTCGGAGATAACTCATTAGACGTAAAGCTAGGCCCTGTCCAACTCACAGACTGTACAGCAAGATCACTGGATACGGATAGTACCCCAGTATTATCATCACAAGTAAGTATGGGTGGATCTATCGCCAAGTTGGGTAGATTGCTACTTTCTGTTATTTCTATCGTGTGGCTCAGTGGGCATCCTATTGCAATATCATCTGCAGTCACCACTACTGTATATATACCTTCTCTATTTATTTCTAATGTAGCGCCATTTCCGAGATCCGTATTACTTTGATCTGTCCATTGGTAATGTAGTGGCGCATTATTATTAATTGTATAGACTGGATTAAGTGTAATCGATTCTACATCACAGTTGATTTCATCATCCCCTCCATAGTCTATAGTTGAAACTAACTCTTGTATTTCGAAAATGGAATTATCACAATCCGTACTATTTCCTATTGTGTAACTAGTCAAACTACAATAATCTATTCCTCCATATTCGAAACATTCCCCTGGGCAAACAAAGAATGGACCTAGCTCTGTAAGCGTACTTGGAGTAAAAACAATGGACTGAACAAAAGTGGTACAGTTCTCTATACATTGTGCCACTTGGCTAGTCATGTAAGTCGTATCACAAAACATAAATTCTTCTCCATCACAGAGCACAACTTCTGGCAGTACTTTTATTTCTTGAGATAATACTTCAATATTGATTGGTGCAAAATTAACATTAGCCACTGTACAAGATCCAGCGCCATCAAATACGGCTGGATTAAACTGTGCATTAGTAGTCACTTGATAATTTCCTTTTTCGTAAAAGATGATATCCGCGCAAGCCGTATTTCCTCCTCTCACTATATCATATGCATCTTCAAGAGCGACGGTTCCATCTTCAGGAGTTCCTGTCACTTCCCATTCGAAGCATGCTACATAATTTAAATCTTCTCCAGTAATGTCACCACAAGAAAAACCACCGATATTAAGATCCGGCACTGCGAAAGTAGTTTTGATCTGCTCCCCTTCACATACAGAAGTGCTAGATGCCGTAATATCTACGTTCACATCGTCTGGCTGCTCTGGTTCTGATGTATCTATACCGCTAATGACGTCAAATGAATAATCGCAAACAGAACCAGCGTATCCATCAACAAATAGATAATATATATTCCCTGGTACAAGATCATTGAGTACTATATTGACAGTGACTACACCTTGCTCTGCATAGCAAAACAATGGGTTACCAAACGTACAGTCTTCGTAAATACCCGTTTGCAAGCCAAATTGAGATATAATTGTTGATGTAGCCATACAAGAACTAGGAATGATATCCAATTCTATAGATGACTCACAAGGAATAAAAGAATACCATTGAATATTATCTACATCTCCTCCTACACATAAAACATCCGGGTGAGTACCTACTGATGTATCTGTAGGTGTGGTAGGAAGCGTACCAGTATAACCATCAAATAGGTTACCACATAGAAAAATAGCCGAATTACAATCTCCACCATTCGGTAAGATATCTTCAAAACAGTCCTGTGATACCATCATAAATGGCAGGAATAAAATCAAGAAGAGGGATTGCAATAATTGGGTTCGCATGTGATATATATGGGTACTCTAATATATATAAAAAACATTAATATCAGAGAATACTGTAAAACGCTGATTATCAAAGCTTATTGTATAATACAACGTTGCTTAATCCTAAGCGCCTGCAAATATAAAAATGAAAGTTGGAACCCTGTGCATTCTTTGGTGTTTAACTATATAACAAACGACAATAATTACAATATGAAAACACTAGTATTTGGTGCTAGCACTAACCCGTCAAGATATTCGTACCTCGCAATAGAGAGATTACAGGCTTATGATCATGAAATAGAAGCTATTGGTGGCCGCGAAGCAGAAGTCATGGGTGTACAAATTCAGGTAGGACATCCAGAGTTACACGATATCCATACGATCACAATGTATATGGGTGAAGCAAGGCAAGCAGATCATGAAGATTACCTACTGTCTCTCCAACCCAAGCGTATCATATTTAATCCTGGTGCAGAAAATAGGTCTTTATATAATCGTGCAAAAGAACAAGGCATCGAAGTATTAGAAGCTTGTACATTAGTAATGCTCAATACAGGACAGTATTAGATAGCTCCAATCAACAGTATCATTGAATGGTTCAACTCTACTGATGTAATGGCAATCTAATATGCCTCCTTTCTGCTTTATATTTAAATGTTAGCCGCCTAATAAATGTAAGGTAGAGCTAAATGTAAGGTAGAGCTATTGCCTCTTTTTACGCTTGGACCTTCTAGTCCCTTGGGGTAACTTCTTACCGAAGTGTTGCACCCAATACTTTGAATACTTAGCTACACCCATTTCCTCTACCTTTGGATTCATAAGCATACGACAGTGACTAGGACTATCGATCCAATCATTGAACACTTCTCGAAAAGATCTCTGGCCTTCACCTAAGTTTTCACCTGCTACTTGCCATGGATAACCTAATAAATCTAACCTTTCTCCTATGTCTAGTCCACTTGCGCTAAAGTGTGAAAAGAAATTTTTACGCTTCATTTCAGTAGCATGAGACAAAGCCGATTTATATAACACGTCATCCCAAACCACTTTATCTGCAGGAGGCATAAATTCGCCACCACAATAGCAACCTTGAGATCTTAGTTTATTGACTTTATAAAGCATCATATCTTTGACATCATCGGAAGGATATGCATATTCCGATTTATTATCTACACTGGTAGATAACATTAGGAAGAGGGATATGACGATATAGTTGTACATCTGATTGTGTGAATATAACGATTTTGAAGATTACATGTTGCGACATTAACATCAATCCTAACTTTTTATATTTTTTTTAAGCCTTCTAAGTAGAGTTTTGATAATGATTCATCAGATCTACAAGATATACATAAGCGGCACCTGAAAGTATCATATTACTCGTAGAGTTGGCTTTGACTTTTATAACTCAACTACCACCTACTTGAAGTAGATGGTTTAAACATTAGCTGTGGCTCAAAGTCACTTAACCACAACATTTTTAAGTGCTCAAGTATGACGTCGCTACCTAGCCTGTGTTTCTTCGAAGTCTCATTACACTAGACCAACGAGCGTTTGCCGTGCAAGCCACTCTAGACCGCAGATTTTCTTTTGCATTGCCTAAAAAAGAAAGAAAAATGCTATAACTACCCAATCTACTCCACGCATTTGTTCACCAGCCCTCTTAAACAGTCAAACTAACGTATATCCTAAACAGTTAATCGGAATAGCATTTATCCTACTAAAGGTTTTAACGCTGAAAAATGAGACCAATCAAAAAAGCCAATCAAAACATTCGTCTTGATTGGCTATATATTATTCTACGTACTTACTCTCTAATAAAGAGTATCCGTACTTTTATCTATCAGTCTAAATCCATTTCCGTGGATATTAACGATCTCTATTGACTTATCTTTGGCTAGATACTTTCGTAGTTTGGTAACGAATACATCCATTGATCTTGCTGTGAAATAATTGTCCTCACCCCAGATTTTCTCTAACGCTTCTGATCTTGGAAGGACTTCATTCATCTTCATACAAAACATACGTAGTAAGTGAGCTTCTTTTGGTGAAAGCTTCTCTTGTCCAGGTTCGTCTCCGTTATAGCTTAGTATACGTAGTGGATAGTTGAAAGAATATTTTCCAATGATAAATTCCGTCTCATCTTCTTTAGGATCTGGCGTAGCTTGTGATCTACGTAGAATCGCCTGCAATCTCAACAATAACTCCTCGGAGTTAAACGGCTTAGTAATATAATCATCTGCTCCGATTTTAAACCCCTGTAATACATCTTCTTTGAGCGTCTTAGCTGTCAAGAAAATAATTGGAATCTCTTTATCCTTTTCTCGCACCTCTTTGGCTAGTGTAAAACCATCTTTCTTCGGCATCATCACATCAAAGATACAAACGTCAAAATCACCTTCAGAAAATTTTTGAAATCCCATCTCACCATCTGTGGCAAGTGTGATATCAAAATCATTCATCTCTAAGTATGATTTTAATACATCTCCGAAGTTTTGATCATCTTCTACTAATAATATTTTTTGACCCATGGCTTTTCTATTTACGCTTTGAGGCGACTTGATATATTCTTCTCCATCGCTACATTAAAAGTACAAAATTCCTAAACAGATATATACATTTTAACTTATATATATGATATTCCATCTGTACACTAATTCATTTTCCTCTTTGATTCTCTAGGTAAAGTCACAATAAAACTACTCCCTTTGCCTAACTCACTCTGAACTGATATAGTTCCTCCATGAGCGTCTACTATGGCTTTGACATAACTAAGTCCAAGTCCAAACCCTTTGACATCGTGAAGATTCCCTGTATGTACTCTATAAAATTTATCAAAAATATTCTTCTGGTTATCTGCGGTCATTCCGATTCCATTATCTTGAATGATAATCTTGACTCCGTTTCCTTTATCTTCTAAAGTAATATCTATTTCAGGCTTATCTGGTGAGTACTTATATGCATTATCCAGTAGGTTATGTACGATATTAGAGATATGCGTCTGGTCAGCTATGATGATCGGTGTCTCCGCTTTGATATGAGTCCTTACTACCCCATCTCTACTTTCTACTAGTAAGCTCGTATGTGTAGCTGCTTGATTCACTACCTCTATCATATTGACTTCAGACTTATTGAGACTAAAATCTTTACGATCTAATACGGCCATCTGCAATACTTTCTCTACTTGAGACAGCATCCTTTTGTTTTCCTGTTTTATGATGCCTAAGAATCTCTTGATTTTATCTTGATTACCTATTATATTAGGATTAAGTATAGAATCTGATGCTAATGATATAGTGGCAATCGGTGTCTTAAACTCATGAGTCATATTATTGATGAAGTCGTTCTTCATCTCTGACACTTGCTTTTGTCTTACGATAACATTGATAGTATATACAAAGCAAAATAATATCAATCCTGTAAAGAGAATGGAACTCAAAATATTTTTCAATACTGAGTTAATCAAAAACTGTCCTTTCTCTGGAAAATATAAATTGAGGTAACCTGGGATATTCTCACCATCTTCAAAGAGTGGGATCTTGTGATCAGAATTATACAAACTCTTATTACTCTGCACATTACTAGATTGACTACCATCTCCTATCGCTACTACGAAATTACCATTGATGACTAAAAAATCATTTTGCTTATTGGAGAATATACCGTAGTCATACTTTAGATCTACTCCTTGCTCATTCAATGCTTGCTTGATATAATTATCTATCTTCTCAAGCTTCTTTTTGTCTATCTGCTCAAGTGGTGAAGAAGACCCCAAAGAACCATAACTGCTTCCCATCTTAAGATCGACACTCTCACCTTTATCTGAGTATTTCTTAGATCTGAGCTGCAACTGTTCTTCACTGATAAACCTTGCCATCTTAGATCTATTAGCAAGGGTAAGAATAGTGCTCCCATCCTTTACTTCCGACTGAATAAGATCCTTAGTCCTAGATATGGCTATGATCACCTTATCATTAAAGTTCTTCTCTGATAGATCGATTGACCATTTGATCCATACAAACTGAATAATAGATAACCCTATAAGCGCTGTGCTCATTAGTATTACGATTATCCAAATTGATTTTTTTCCCATGTGCCAAGATCAAGTTGAACCTGATTTCTAGTTTAATTTAAATTGTACTGTAATTCCACCTTCCATATTAGTACGATCAAATGATGTACGACTATATGGCTTTGTTTTAGAATACTCGAAGAAGAAACGTAGATTAAGGTTTTCATTCATTTCGTAATCTACATAAGGATTTATAAATATCCTTACCTGTCCTCTCTGAGGTTGTGCACTTAACTCTTCTTTAAATCTGTAAATCCACGTTACATCATCACTATACGAGAAGTCAAAATTCATAGTAATATTTCTACCTCTTGTACTGTTTACGTTTCCACCTCTTCCTCTTCTCTTATCTTTACTCTTATCGTTAGTCTGTGGATCTTTCTTGTCGTCCGTCTCTTGATCTTTCTTTTTACGAGTACTTTTCTTCTTCTTACCGAAGCCTTGAAAGTTCTTAATCGTGTATGCAAAACCTGCAATATATTCCGTACCGAGCACCTCCGTGAGGTTACCTGCAGCTATACCCAGATCCAATCTTCTACTCTTACGATATTCAAAATCAAGCTGTAGATCTGCCTTGGTCTTAAGTGAAACTCCAAGTACTGGAGCAAACTGCTCATCTATAGAAATCGTAGGTACTTCTACACGTGAGTAGTAGTTTTCATTGGTCTTCTTCTCCTCAAATTTCGTCTCTTCATCGTACTCTGGTTGCGAATTAAATCTATTCACTCGTATACTAGATTTGTATCCATGTGTAAGAGAGAAATTACTCAATACATCTTTGAACATACTAAGCTTTGATAATCCATCATACTTAAGGGTCCAGTTTGGTTTTGGTATATAACTGTAATCTTTCAATGTTTCATCAAGAGATTCATTCACATCTATATCACCTATTGTTTTATTAGTATATGCACCTAAGAATGCTGGTATCAAGACACGACTATTATCTGGACCAAATCCTTCAGCATAATTAGGAAAATCATCATTAAACTGTCCTGCAGTTTCTTTATTAGGCAATGCATTACTTACTTGCTCTCTTAGCTTAATGAAGTTTTGATATAAATCACCATTGTCTTTAAACAATGTACTTAGACCTGAGTATGTCGCTTCAAAAGATCCAAAGTCATACCCTGCATTTTGAATAAACTCAATCGGATCTCCTGGACTAGCTTTATTTTTGAATACCTCGGTATGTGTCTCTTGATAATCCTTACGGAAAGTCACATCGATATCAAAATCTTTAAATGGCTCAATACCAATTTTCAAATCAAAGTTATGTCTTCTTGTCTGTATTATTTCATCACTGAAGTTTTGCGATGGATTGAAATACCCGTTCGCCACATTACTTTGCAAATAATTATTAGAATCATTGATATCAATATTGGGCTGCAGTCCTCCGATAAATCCCCAACCTGGAGCAGAAAACCCACTACTCATTCCCAATAGATTAGACTGAGGCATAAATCCTGGAAGCAAAGTAGATTGATCTTCTTTATAAGAAAACTTAACATCTCTCAACGCAAGTAAAGGTCTTACTAATATCCTTTCTAATTTAGAAGGTCCTTCATCTTCTTTTTTCTTCTTATCTTCTTCATCTGCCTTGTTCTTATCACCAGGTGCTTTGAGTAGATCTTTTGATTTTCCTCTTGTTCTACTTCTACCTGTTCTTTTCCTACCTACTTTACCTTTATCGATATTTTTGAGATACGGTATTTTGCTATATAACTTATCAAAAGAGAATGTTACATTTCCTGATCTGGCTTGATTATTAGTAATAGTATTCCCTAATGGTGTACCCGCCTCATCAATAGTGATTAAAGCTCCACCATCCCAACGATAACCTGCTTTATAATCCGCTTTGGCCGTTACCCAATCCATACCTGGAATCAATTTAAACGGCAACGAATATGTAGCTGTGATATTATGATTATAGTTTTTGCTACGACCAAGATTTCTTAGATTTTGATTTCTATACTCGCTCACAAAATTAGGATTATCGATCACCGACTGAGTCACGTCTTCTCCACTTTCTGTAACCCAGTTTCTATTATCAGGATTATCTTCTATACCTACCTGACGAAGTTCATCTACTACCGCTGATGCATTCGCTTTATAAGTAAACTTAAGTGATTTCGTTAAATCCCAGTTTAATCCATACCTACGCTGCCATATAAATCGTTGATCATCAAATGTGAATATTGGCGTATCCGGTAATCTATATGTTCGGGTAGACTTCTTACGATTAAGAGTCGTACCAAATGTAAACGCATTTGGTAAAAGGTTGAAATTAAACTCGCTTATCAGCTTAAGATTTTTGTTCTTGATAAAACTGAACGGCTTGATATGTCCACCTTTACGACTATAGTTATAATCCAAACCACCGGTATGTTCTGTAATCTTATCTTCCTTTATAATTGGATCAGTGTTCTTTGTCTGTGTATATGCATATGAAGCACTGACATTGGATATATCCCAAGGGTAACTAGTCTTTTTATCTTTACTCCTCGCCTTCTTCACATTCGTAAAGTTAAACGTCTTGATCGTCGATGTCTCTTGTGATCTAGCTTCTACTTCAGTACGATCTGCTCCAGCTTCCACCGCTTCGTCGAATGTAAGATCCTCTGAGTACGCTTCAAACTTTGGAGACTTCACAGATTTACTAAACTGCGCAAAGAATGGTATAGTTAATCCCATTCCACCAGCAGGCAATAATTTACTTAACTCTAGACTAGTAGATGCATCGTAGTCCAATTGCGAAAACTGATTACGCTCTTCCAGCTTCTGATCCAAACCACCCCAACCTTCGCTTGTGAATGTGGTGGCAAAATTAAGCTCTCCTAGATCTGCCATCTGCATTTGCAGCCTCGCTGTAGCAGCATATCCTGCTTGCTCTTTAAACCCTGCTACACGTAATTCATTGATCCATATTTTACCTCCAATATTCTTATTTATATCAGGATTGGTGTTCATCGCACCTACTTCTATTTCGCGTACACTTGCCAAAGATGGATTACCGATAATTCTAAGATTTGGATTTACTGTACTTTGGTATATTTCAGTAAATGAAGCAGCTGCTTTATTCCTTTCGATTTTAACGTCAGTTAACAGTTTTAAATCTAGATCTATGAAATTTTCTTCTGGCCATACGATTAGCTTCTTTTCATCTCCACTTGCCGCATCAAAATCCAATTTCGTAGTAACTTTTGTCGGTATACGATACTCATAATAATTAGATTCTGAATCATCTCCAAGTCTGACAAATACTGAGACATCTCCATCCTCTAGTGGATCCGCTGCCATATCAAGACTATCTTGCACGTGGGTAAACATTTGTAATTTCTCATAGAATGTCAAGTTAATACCTGCCAATTTATTGATAGAAATTTCACATCCTGGCTCTAACTCTCCAAAACTTAATTCTAAACTCTTTTCATCCTGCCTCAAGGCTGAGAAAGTATTAAATAACTCCTCTTGCTTAATATTGGGAGGCGATAGATAACCGATAAAACTGTCTCCACTATTCTCTTCGATACCTACATCATCCACAGAGAAGTTAGCACCAGATGATTCACCATCTATATTGTTACATTTAGCAGGTTGTGTTCTCCAGATATTACGAACTAATTCCATTTCTGCCATACGGAATGTCTTTGGCGATTTAAATCCAGTCATGTATATACGCATAAACTGTATTGACCTAAATCCACTGATATCTCCCACTTTATTTTCTTCATCTGCAATCAGTGGAATTTGTACTCTATACCATAGTTCTTCAGGTCCATTAGGATTTGTTACTGGAAGTTCTTGCTTGATATATGGGTTTGATCTCCAATCCAATCCAACACCATCCGTATCACGATCAATCTCCAAAATGTATTTCCAGTAACTTTCACCTTGATCCAAAGAATTGTTACCATTTAAATCCTCCGTATCTGGCAATCTATTTCCTCTTACAAAGTCCTGGCTTCCTGATACATTAGAGTTATCTGGTAAGTTATTTTCTGGGTTACTTGATTTTTTCAATCTTGTAAGAAGATCTTCATCGGTGAATATATCATCATTATAAGCCACAAAATTATCAGCGGCAGGATCATCTTGTATAAATCGTTGATCAGTAATCCCATTCATGTTTCTTATCAGATCGATATAATCTATGTGCTTAATCCTTTCAATAGAATCTGGTATCCCATCAAAACCAACATCTTGTAAAAATCCATTCTCCCTATCAAAACCTTGTGTCACAGGAGTGATTAGTGGAGCCTGTCCATAACCTGTTTGCTTCACTGGAATAGATTCTCCAGGCACTGGAAGAGCATTTTCATAAAACTGAAGATTATCCGCTAAGATATCTTCGGAAACATTACCAAAGTGAAATTCTATTCTACCATCCTCATCTTGATGAGGTGTACCATCTGGTCTATCCATATATGGATCTAGCATCCAAAACTCTACAAACTGGTAATTAGAGGCTTCAAAATCTGTATTCCTGAAATTTCGCATGACTCCACCCCAACGAGTTTCTGGATCTCTCAACACGACATTATCACCATTTGGATGTGCTTGTATTCCTGCTGATTCATATCCTATCCCAGTGATTGGATCAGGTGTATCATAGTTATATGGTCCTCTCTCAGAAGGATAAAAACTCAAATCGAAAGTATTCAGGTTACCTTGTCCTGTATTCACATCTCTATTAAAGAGTTGGTCTTGCTGTACTAATCTCGTATAGGCATTTTGCTGATTAGTCTGATTCTGATCCAAAGAATACCAATTCAATCTTGCTCTATTGATACTAGATAGCCTACCATCCGTTTCTAATGCTTCAGGATTGGACTCAGATGGAGTACTCGCTAGCTTCCATACATTCGTATTAAAACTTCCGATTAAAAATCCTGATACGGCACCTTCAAAATCATCGATACTTGCCACTCCGCTATCGTCATCATTATTAAGATTGATGGCATCAGAGTGTCCAGGCTTCAGTACTGCCCCTTCTACTGCAAAATTAATATTAGACGCCTCCTTAGTGGAGTAAAAAGGAAGCTTATCTACTAACCTTGTCAGCCACGGTGCTTCATTAGAGTACTCTAGATCTATACCAAAAACTCTATTGTTAATTGGATCGTTTCCTACATTTATCTTTTGTGTAAATGGACGCTCAAAGAGTCTTAGGTATGTAGCTCCAATATTAAAATTGTCACTAAACTCGTACTCTGCTCTCAGTCCAAGCATTGTCTTCTGTTGCAAACTAAATACCGTATTATCTTCAAAAGAAACATTAATTGGAGTTCCTTGAGATAGGTATGCTTCATTGATTATTCGCAGTCTCCCTAAAGAATAGTCAATTTCATAATCTCGCCCCTCTTCAAGACGTACTCCTCCTGCAGAGACCCTCACTGATCCCTCAGGTACAAAAGGTCCTAATGATATCTCGCCACTTACTGCTGATTTCACCTTACCTTTCATAATGAATCTGTTCTGCGCCCCAGAGTTATACTTGGCTATTGTAGCAGATGTATCGTACATTTCCTGATACGCATACTTTTCAAATAATTCTTCATTGAGCACACCACCACCATCGGTAAATATTGATCTAAGCGAACTTCCAAACGGCTCAAGGACTGGGAAAATAATCGTTCCATTACGAGGATTAACTGTAACACCCTCTACAAAATCAAAGATTCCATCCTGCTGGGGATCATTATATTCATTGAGCCGATCGAGACCAAACATCTCTAGAAGCGTTTTATTTCTATATCCCTCTTCTGGTAAAAATTTCTTTGGCGCTCCATCTGTCGGATCATCATAGAATATATCAAATTCAAAATCTTGGCTATTTAACTGATTTGTTCTAAGTGAGTACACATTCTTCATCATGAGATCCCACATCGGTGATAACGTACTAGGATTTGAGGACTTCAATAATTTTACGAAAAACAATTTCGGTGCTTCCACTGAATCCTGCGGTGTATTACCTATATCATCGTAGCTTGTAGATTCACTACCTTCATTGGCTAACTCACCTACATGAAAAACAGTATCACAGATAGCCGTATAGAAATAGTCATATGCTACACCAAGTTTTTGGTCAGGCCTCAATCTTATATTAAGAGAAATCATTCCTAACTGTTCGTGATATGTAAACTCACTAGTCGTTAATTTCCTGGCTTGAAATACTTCAAAATCAGTAGCCACTTTCATATTATCGTAAGCGGAACCCCCTAGCACCGTAGCTGTTAGATTTTGCTCCTTCACCATCTCATCCAGTTTGATCTGATCATAGATTCCATTGACACGGTTGTCAGGAAGCGTTCTATTCCTCAGATCCTTAAATCCCATCAATGACATCTTAGGTCCTAAGGGTCCTTGTGCCAATACCTTGTTTGTAAATTTGGATGTGTCTGGCTCAGCAAGATCTGCAATAGCTGCAATCTTAGTAAAATCATTATTACTACTACCTCCACCATTAGATTGACCTTCTGTAGAGATCCATACTTCTATATTAGATACCTTAAAAGATGAATTGATAAATGGAAGATCTTTCAATGCATCTTCGTAACTATCTCTGTGATAATGAGATAAGAAGAAGTGTCTATTTTCATCATATTCTGCCGGCAGCACTTCAAATTCTTGAATACTGGCTCCATTTTCTATTCTTAGATTGTTTTGCTTACTTTTTTGCTGAGATGCCAACGCCGTCACTTTCAGGTGACCGAACTGTAGCTCTGTCTTCAGCCCAAAAAGAGATTGAGCCCCCTGAATCAATGAGCCTTTAAGTGGCAGAGAAACATTACCTGCTTCTATTTTTTTAATAATATCATCTTCTGAGAAAGCATCACTGTCATACTCTAGTTTGATTTTCCTATCGAAATCAAAAGTAGACTGTGTATCATAGTTAAATCCTAGATTAAGCTTTTCTCCGATACTCCCATCAACATTCATACGGATAGCCATATCAAAATCAAAGCCTATCCTTCTTCTTTGTGCTTGAGTAATCGTCTCGTCATTACTATTCTGATAATCAAATCCAAAAGACAGATCTACATTTCCTTGTGGTTGTATGTTGACCTCAGTACCACCAAACAGTCTGTCTATCAAGCTACTACCGATATCTATCCTATCCATTGGATCTACGATAAGCTTATCTCCTTTATCTTTTCCTGTGTTGAGACCTCCCAATTGGCTAAAATAGTCACGTTCTTGCTTCTTCTTACTCCACTCCATGTACTCGGCAAAAGTCATGTAACTAGGTGTTCGGTAATATTCGTCTCCTATCTTCTCTAATATGATATAGTTACCTGTCGCTGGATCATACTCCACTTCTTGAGTCACTATCGAAGGAGTGATGTCAAATGGATTATAATAATCATCATCAGTCCACGCACCGTCTCTATCTTGAAGAGGTATAGTATCGCTAACAGCAACAGTCTCAGGAATCGCCATTGCGATATCATCTGAATATGGATCAGGTAGTCTAAAACCTCCATGGTCTGCGGCACTCATCTGTGCCATGACAATAGTTAGAAATACGACTGAGCTTAAGTATTTTAAAAATCTCATATAGTAGTTAAAAGGTAAATAAGTTGTAGGATGTCAATAAATTAGCACCTTACAGCAAAACATTCATTAATAACGATACTGCGTAACAATTCAGTATATCCAAATGCAAGAATAATGATGCACACTGTTCAATATCATTATTTCAATTTTAAATTCTTAGTTCACTTTCATGATATAGACTAAGATTTCGTTTCAGAAACCCAGTATATCATCAAAGCATTATATTATGACAGCTGTTTTAAAGCTGCCTTTATTAAGTCTTCTACCTGTGTAATCTCAGGTTGACTCGCCATTATCATTTTTAGCTGTTTGCTCACCGTATTTCTAGGGAAGCCTAACGCAATCATAGCAGATAACGCCTCATCTACGATTGTATTGCTGATAGTAGGGGTAATTGTGTCGGCAACACCACCATCTTTCAACACTTTGTCTTTAAGATCAAGTATAATCCTCTTTGCAGTCTTTGGACCGATACCTTTAATCTTATTGAGTGTAGCCACTTGTTCGTTGATAATTGCAGATCTCATTTCATCTACATTCATACCAGACAGCATGACTCTAGCCGTATTGACTCCTACTCCAGATACGGAAATCAGATGTATAAATAGGTTACGCTCTCTCTCATCATAAAATCCATAAAGCGCATGACCATCTTCTTTGACCTGCATGTAAGTAAGAATCTTAATATCTTCTTTTTCCTCTATCGCTTGAAAGGTATTGAGGCTGATATTGACATGATAGCCTACACCACCGCATTCTACGTAGATATAAGCAGGGTTCTTGAAGGTGATTTTTCCTTTGAGATATGCTATCAAAATGACTGTTTTACAATGTGTTAAATTAAAAGGCAAATGTAGGTAAATAAAGGGCTGCAATAGAATATCTCTTGCTCCAATCATGCTCGACAGACCATATATGTCAGGAGCAATCGACTACAATTTGCGTACAAATGGACAAAATTAATCATATTAAAATTATTAATGATATAAAAATACCTAAAAATCAATTAGTTAAGAATTTGAAGACGTATTAATCGTAATAGTTTGACCAACAGCAGCGCTCAAGTGTCGAAGCTTTATATCTTTGTTATTCTTATATTAATATTATAGATATATAATTTACGCTGTTTAAAAACATTATGAACGATAATATTTCAAGAATCATATATTGGGTAGCTACGGTAGCTATGTGTGGTGTATTTGCTTTTTCTGCACAGATGTATTTGCGTAACCCGGAGATGGTTGCTGGCTTTTTCAAAATGCTTAATTACCCAGAATACCTTGTGTATCCTTTGGCTATTGCTAAGATATTAGGAATAGTAGCTATCTTATCTAATAAGTCTAAGCTATTGTCAGAATGGGCATATGCAGGATTCTTCTTTGATGCCGTTTTGGCCTTTGTGGCACATTATGTAGCACAGGATGGCGGATCAATGTTTTCTATTATTGCTATTGCGGCTACGATTATTAGCAGATATCTGTGGAGTAAGCGTTAAGTTTACATTTTTAAACAAGAGTACCTTATTGGAATAATCGATTCTAACAACAACTACAATGACTTTACTATTTATATTTTTTGGATTATCTATTGTGTTTTCATTTCTCTGCTCTATCTGGGAAGCTGTACTTCTAAGTATCACGCCTTCATACACCAACAGAAAGGTACAAGAGGGATCTAGTATTGGATTATCCTTACAGCGATTCAAGGCGGATATTGACAAGCCTCTTTCTGCAATTCTAACATTGAATACTATTGCTCACACGGTCGGCGCCATAGGCGTAGGAGCTCAAGCAGGAGAAGTGTTTGGCGATAGTGAAGCATTTAATTTAGCTGGCTTCCCTGTAAGTTGGGAATCAATCGTAGCGGTGCTCATGACCCTTGCGATCTTAATACTATCGGAAATCATACCTAAGACTATCGGTGCCAGTAATTGGAAGTCCTTAGCGCCATTTACAGTAAAGTCTATTAACTTTTTACTCATAATCCTTAAGCCATTTATATGGTTGAGTTCGTTGATTACCAAAAACTTTAAAGGTGGCGGTGGTCATGGCGGAAGTGTACTCAGTAGAGCTGACTTCTTAGTAATGGCAAATGTGGGTACCGAATCAGGCACACTAGAAGAGACAGAATCTAACATCATCAAAAACTTACTAACTCTAGAGCAACTCGCAGTAGAAGATATCATGACGCCACGTATAGTTATGAATCTCGCCAATGAAGAGAGTACCCTTCAAGATTACTACGATGAGCACAAACCTTTTAGATATAGTAGGATCCCATTATACGCTGGCGATACTGCAGATAGAATCACAGGAATAGTTCTGAAAGATGATATATTATCTGGACTCCTCGAAGGTCAAGGAGGTCAAGCTCTATCAAGTATCAAGCGTGAAGTGAGTATGATCAATGAAAACAGTAAGCTTACAGAACTATTTGATAAGCAAACTGGACACAACACTCAGATGACTGTGGTAGTAGATAGCTATGGAAGTATCACTGGTCTAGTTACGATGGAAGATGTACTAGAGACTATACTTGGTATGGAGATCATAGATGAAACTGACGACGTTGCGGATCTACGAGAGCATGCAAGACTTAAATGGAAAGAGAGAGCAAAGAAGATGGGTATTGAAATTCCTGATGTAAAGGAGTAATTCGGTAGACCACATTCTTTTTTTTAATAGACGGCAAAAATAGTCTAACACCCTTATATGTATAGATCCGTACGCACTATAACACTATAGTGTGGCATATAGACAGTGCAATTTCTTTTAGCGACTTTCGACGTATTTCTACTTTACTAAAAGGATTATATCTTTTTAGTAAAATGGGTAAACTACTGAGATCAATATCTATTGACTCCGCTATGCTTATCTAAAACACTACGTATATTTCTTCATCTCACGATCAAGGTCACGTTTCACATCCTTCTCTTTGATACTATTTCGCTTATCGAAAGACTTTTTACCTTGAGCTAACCAAATATTAAGTTTCACGAAGCCTCTGTCTGAGAAGTAGATCTTATAAGGCACTAAAGTCAGCCCTTTTTCGTCTAATTTCTTTTTGATCTTCTTAAGTTCAGGCTTTCTAAGTAGCAACCTTCTATCTGCACGAGTCTCATGATTATTGACATTACCATGATCGTACTCAGCGATGAACATACTTTTGATAATGAGATTTCCATCATCAAATATGCAATACGCATCGCTTAGGTTGGCGTTACCTGCTCTCATCGCTTTCACTTCGGTTCCTTTGAGCATTATACCCGCTTCAAACTCGTCTACAAGCGTATATTCAAACTTAGCTTTCCTATTTACTATTACTGGAGTATCTGTTTGTTTTGCCATCTATGGTTTCATCGTTTTTCTAGCGCTATCATTATCTGATTGCAAGCTCTCTTTGAGGAAATTAGTCATCTTAGTATACAAATGGATTCTTGCGTTATCTCCATAGATACCATGATTACGATTTGTGTAGTAATATTGATCAAACTGCTTATTAGCCTCTATCAAAGCTCTGGTCATCTCTGCGGAATGCTGAAAATGCACATTGTCATCTCCACCTCCATGTATAAGAAGATAGTCTCCTTTTAG
>CALKJD010000142.1 GCA_937995755.1 uncultured Saprospiraceae bacterium
TGTGAAAAAGAGAGACGTCGAGAATTTAGATTGAGAATTTGATAATTACTGCTGAAGCAGATATAACGCTGCTTGGAAACAAACGCGTGACATCGGAGTAGGACTTTGTTTTTTTATCAAGACACAAAGACTTCGATAATAAAATTAGCTTCTTATTTGCTCCATCACGCAACTGAAGTTGCGAAAACATTACCAATCACTAACTCTTGGTTTCTTTCTCCTAGACTTCACATCAGACCTCACCTTTTTACTCTTTTTATCTTTTTCTTTAGAAGCCTTCGAAGGTCGAGTCTTCTTCCTTTTCTTAGGTTGCTTGAGTGCTTTCTTGACGAGATCGATCAGCTTTTTAGTAACCTTTTCTTTATTTTTTAGTTGAGATCGATCTGTTTCTTGATGTAAGACAAGGTTGTCTTTTTTACTAATTTGATTCTTTAACTTTTCGAGTAATATTTCTTTTTGGTCGCTGGTAAGTACACTTGAAATTTTGATATTAAGTTTGGCAGTGACTTTCGTCTCTACCTTATTGACATGCTGACCGCCAGAGCCTCCAGACCTTGCCGTCTTGTACTTTATCTCTTCGATAAGTTTGGTGTAGTCTAAGGATTCTATTGGGTTCATGTGTTACAATATTTTTGTTCAATTTTTTCCAACCGCACCAACAGGGCACCCGAGTTTCTATTCTCTACAAAACAGCCAGTCTCTCCAAGATTCCGCGGACTCTCAATTCTCAAAATGAGGCACTAACGACTCTCTATTCTCAAGGACGCCGTCCGCCTCTCGAAGCCAAAGGCGACTCTCTTAAGTCTGTATCACTCCCACATTAAACTTCTCTATCTGAGCACTATCGGCTACTCGTAATCCCATAGCCAACCAATCTCTAGTTTCTCTCGGATCTATAATGGCATCTAACCATATTCTACTGGCTGCATAATAAGGACTTGTCTGCTCGTCGTATCTGTCTTTGATCTTATTATATAATTCTGTCTCTGCTGCTTCGTCAACTTCACCTTTAGCTTTCATAGAAGATACTTGGATCTGTGTTAATACTTTAGCTGCTTGAGCACCACCCATTACCGCGATCTTAGCCGTAGGCCATCCTATAATAAATCTTGGATCGTAAGCCTTGCCACACATGGCATAATTACCTGCTCCGTAAGAGTTACCTACTACTACACTAAACTTCGGTACCGTACTATTAGATACTGCGTTCACCATCTTAGCGCCATCTTTGATGATACCACCATGCTCTGATCGCTTACCGACCATGAACCCTGATACATCATGGAAGAACACTAATGGAATTTTCTTCTGGTTACAATTCATGATGAACCTTGCTGCTTTGTCTGCAGAATCAGAATAAATCACACCACCAAACTGCATTTCTCCTGTAGCCGTTTTTACTACTTGGCGATCATTGGCTACAATACCTACTGACCAACCGTCGATACGTGCATACGCGGTGATGATTGATTTTCCATAGTTTTCTTTATACTCAGTAATCTCTGAGCCATCAACTACGCGCTTGAGTATTTCTCTCATATCATATGGCTTTGCCGTAGCAGATGGATAATGTCCTATTATCTCTTTGGGATCTAGTTTTGGCTCTACAGATTTGATACGATCTATACCCGACTTTGGTTCATGCCCTAACTTAGACACTAAGTCTCTGATTGTCGTCAAACATGTTTTATCATCCGGCATATTGTAATCCACTACTCCAGACATTTCTGTTTGCGTCTTGGCTCCACCTAACGTCTCTTTATCCACTGTTTCACCTATCGCAGCCTTGACCAAATAAGGTCCTGCAAGGAAGATAGATCCTGTACCATCTACGATCAATGATTCATCAGACATAATTGGAAGATATGCTCCTCCAGCAACACAGCTACCCATGATAGCGGCAATCTGAGGGATTCCCATACTACTCATCTTCGCATTATTACGGAAGATACGTCCAAAGTGCTCTTTATCTGGAAATATCTCATCTTGCATCGGTAGATACACACCGGCACTATCCACTAGATAGATGATTGGTATACGATTCTCCATTGCGATCTCTTGCGCTCTGAGGTTCTTTTTTCCTGTGATAGGAAACCAAGCTCCAGCCTTGACAGTAGCATCGTTGGCTACGATCATGACATCACGACCTTCTACCTTAGAGATACCCATAACCGTACCTCCAGCTGGACATCCTCCATGCTCCGCATACATACCTAATCCTGCAAATGCCCCTATTTCAAAAAACGTAGCGTCCTTATCTTTAAGAAAGTCAACACGCTCTCTAGCCGTCATCTTACCTTTCTTATGCTGCTTATCTATCTTCTTCTGACCACCACCGAGATATATCTTCTCTAGTTTATGATATAGTTCTCCGATATGGAGGTTCATCTGATCTTCGTTTTTATTGAATTCTATGTCCAAGGTATTGCGTTGTAGATATTAGTAAATGTGATTAAGTAAGTGTTTCTCCCACCTGATTCCCCAAAGTTAATTTATTCGAGGTATTTGTAAAGGTAGTCGCAGACGGTTTTCGCAACTTTAATTTCTATTTAAGTATTTTAGTAGAGTTTGTTGAGTTTTTAGTATTACTTGCTAATTAGGACTTTATACGCTATTGAAGTAGCGAAAACGTTACTTCAACCTCTTTACGATAAGGTGAAGCGTACCCCAATTATTAAAATACATGACAGGAAAGTCATTGGCGAAGAATGACAGCATACCATCTTGTGTGGAACTCCATCTCTCAAGGTAATTTCCAATGGCAAAAGCTTGTCGATCATCGTCATTCATGCAGCCACATAGATAAAATAGAGGTTTACCTGGTAAACGCTTCCATTTATCCGTTACCAAAATAGAATCCCATCCTTCGCCATAGGTCGGAATTACCATATCCCACCATCTAGGCCCTTGAGTATCTACCTTAAAGGTGTATTGCTCGTCTTGCTTGATCTCTAATCTCACAAGGGAATAGTACTCTCTACATGATATCGATAGGGAGACCTGCTCTTCGACTTCTAATCTATGTATTGTATATTTGTTGTTCATCATAAGATTTCTTAAGCATGAAAATAGCAGTTTTCCCTGGATCATTCGACCCAATCACTAAAGGTCATGTAGATCTTGTGAATAGAGCCATCCCATTATTTGACAAGATCATAGTCGCTGTGGGGATCAATTCGCAGAAGAAGTACTTGTTTTCTTTAGAGCAAAGGTTAGAGATGCTAGAGAAAGTATTTGCTAATGATAAGACTGTGCATATAGGTCAATTTGAGGGATTGACTGTGAATTATTGTAAAGATGAAGGAGCAAGATATCTATTGAGAGGACTACGAAATGCTTCTGATTTTGATTATGAAAAGACGATTTCACAACTTAATCATATTATAGGAGATGACTTAGAAACGGTCTTCCTCATTAGTCAACCTGAGTACTCACATATCAGTTCGACTATAGTACGTGAAATAATCAAAGGAAAAGGCAACATTGAGCCATTCATTCCTGTTGAGATTATAGGTCAAGTAGAGCTATAAGGCGATCTGCTTATGGCAGACCTTTATACTATATCTAGATTTCTATATTTGCACAAATAATACTAACACACTTACTTAAAATAGATAAATAATAATATGTCAAATTCATTTTTAACTACTCCTACTCCGAAGAATGAGCCAGTGAAAAGCTATGCTCCTAAATCTGCGGAAAAGAAGGAGGTAAAAGCGATGCTCAAAAAACTCAAAAAAGAGAAAAGAGATATCCCAATGTTCATCGGTGGTAAGAGAGTTACTACTAAAAACAAGGTTTCTATACACCCTCCGCATGAGCTTAAGCATACATTAGGACAATACAATAAAGGAGGAAAGAAGCATGTAAAGGATGCTATCGATGCAGCATTATCTGCGAAAGATGCTTGGGCTGCGATGCCTTGGCAAGATAGAGCTGCGATATTTCTAAGGGCAGCGGATCTATTGACTGGACCATACCGTGCTCGTATGAATGCGGCGACGATGCTAGCTCAATCTAAAAACATATACCAAGCTGAAATCGATGCAGTATGTGAGATGGCTGACTTCTTTAGATACAATGTCAAGTATATGACTGACATGTATGCTATGCAACCAGAAAGCGTTGATGGCATATGGAACACTTTAGAATACAGACCTTTAGAAGGATTTATCTTTGCTCTGACACCATTTAACTTTACATCTATTGCAGCTAACCTATGTGCTGCTCCTGCAATGCTAGGTAATGTAGTAGTTTGGAAGCCAAGTGAGACTCAGATCTATTCTGCAGAGGTAATCATGGATATGTTTGAAGAAGCGGGTCTTCCTCCAGGAGTTATCAACCTAGTATATGTTGACGGTCCTACAGCAGGAGATGTAATATTCAACCATGAAGAATTCGCTGGACTACACTTTACAGGAAGTTCTGGAGTATTCAATCATTTATGGAAAACAATAGGTAACAACTTACCAAAATATAGAAGCTACCCTCGTGTAGTTGGAGAGACTGGAGGAAAGGATTTTGTAATCGCTCACCCATCTTCTAACCCTATCGAAGTAGCAGTAGCATTGACTAGAGGATCATTTGAGTTCCAAGGGCAAAAATGTAGTGCAGCATCGAGAGCATATGTACCTAAGTCACTTTGGCCTGCAGTGAAGAAAAAAATGACTGCTGATCTGAAGTCAATCAAGACAGGAACAGTAGAGGACTTCACTAATTTTGTAAATGCAGTTATCGATGAAAAGGCATTTGACAAAATCACAGGATATATCAAGGGTGCTAAAAAAGACAAAGACGCTAAAATAGCGATCGGAGGAAAATTCTCTAAGACGAAAGGTTACTTTATCGAGCCAACAGTAATAGTAGCTAGTGATCCTAAGTATACAACGATGTCTACGGAGCTATTTGGACCTGTACTGACTGTATATGTATATGATGATAAAGATTGGTCTAAGACGCTTAAACTCGTAGATGAGACATCTCCATACGCATTGACAGGAGCTGTATTCTCTAACGATAGAGCGGCTCTACTTGAAGCGAACCACGCTTTGCGTAATGCAGCGGGTAACTTCTACATCAATGATAAGCCAACAGGCGCTGTAGTTGGTCAGCAACCATTCGGTGGTGCTAGAGCATCAGGAACTAACGATAAGGCAGGGTCTATCCTCAACCTATTCCGTTGGGTATCAGCACGTACGATGAAAGAAAACTTCGTACCGCCAAGAGATTATAAGTACCCTTTCTTAGGAGAGAAATAATACATCGCTATCGTTCATAATTGACTATCGTCAAATAATAGAACAATAGCATTGGGAGATTAGTAATCTATAGCTATCTTTACAGAAGATTAACCCAATTGAAGACAAGCCACTAGCCGAAAGGTTGGTGGCTTTTTTTTGATTTATCGCTTTCTCTAAGTCAGAGTGCTTTATTCTAAATTATAGTTTGATTAGTTAAATAGGCATAAAAAGCAAACCCTACTCTCCCCTATATATACCCACGTACTGTCCCCCTGGCTTTCTCCAGCCACGATACATTCCTGAGGTATTAAATGGCATCGATATATTACCGTAGCGATCCAAAGCGACTACTCCACCAGTACCTCCTTTTTCTACTAACTTTTCATTGATGATCTTGTTACTCGCTTCCTCTAAAGTGTAGCCGCCATATTCCATCATGGCTGCGATATCTCTAGCTACCGTATATCTTATAAAATACTCTCCATGACCTGTAGCCGAAACGCCACAAGTCAAATTATCCGCAAAGGTACCTGCACCTATAACAGGACTATCTCCTATCCTATCGTATCTTTTATTGGTCATACCACCTGTAGATGTTCCTGCGGCAATATTTCCTAATTTGTCTAAAGCCACACAACCCACTGTTCCATGCTTTTTATCGATATCATCTGCAGTCAACTCTAGTTCTGCCTCTTCTTTTTCTAAGATTCGTTGAAGACTATTCCATCTTCTTTCTGTGTAAAAATATTTAGCATCTACCTGCTCTAGACCAACTTCTGCCGCAAAAGATTCTGCTCCGACTCCTGCCATCATTACATGTTCGCTTTTCTCCATTACTGCTCTAGCTAGCGAAATCGGATATTTCACATTACTTGTCCCTGTAGATGCTCCAGCCCTATGATCTAATCCTTCCATAATAGAAGCATCATGTGCATTCTTTCCATCATGGGTAAATACGGCTCCTCGTCCAGCATTGAATAATGGACTATCTTCCATAATATGAATCGTGGCTTCTACCGCATCCAAAGAAGATCCACCATTCGCTAATATATCCTCGCCTGCATCTAGCGCAATATTGAGCATGGCCCTATAACTGGAGTCTTTTTCTGGCGACATATTCTCTCTTAAGATCGTACCTGCACCACCATGTATTACTATGGCATACTCTGGTGCTTTCACTTTAGAAACTTCTATTCTTTCTTTAATTTCCTTATTCGATGGCTTACACGAAAAAGTCAAAAAACAAATCGTAATACTTAGAAACATGAACCTAATCATAGCTCTAGTTTTAATTCTTTAAATAATGCTTTGATATCTGCAACGGCATTATGCTCTTTACTGCCCAAACTTAATTGTGATCGTAATTCATTCCATCTATCTAACCATAACATAGTAATAGTAAACAACGGAAGACCAAGCAATATTAACAGTCCTAATGATCCAAATATTATACAGCATACTATTGTTGCTATGAGATAAAACAAGATACTAAATACAGCAAACCCAGACAGCCAAATAGACATAAAGAAAATTGACTTTTTCGCTGTCGCATTAGCCAATGCTCGCGCTCCAAAAAATGGAATCGAATTTACTACCACCCCAACTAAAGCTGGAATAGCCAATACCAATACGAGTATGAGATTTACAAATTTAGCGTTTCGACTATGGTATCTATTGACTAATTGCTTGTACCCATAAGTATCTATTATCGACTTCGTCTTGCTCAACCATTCATTTTTCTCTTGTTCGTTTCTCGTATTGATCTCATTCGCTATGGCCTTATCCGCAGTGAGACTATGTGTTTCTACATTCACTATAGGTAAGGCGCTATGATTTTGTAGCCCTTTTCGCAATAGCAGCAAATTATTAAGTAGATCTGTATCTTTAAGGTCATCAAGGTGAATCACATTCTTCTTGATTTCTGTAGCTATATCTTTTGTAAGGGTACGGATACCACCATTTACATCTTCCTTATATTTATCAAAATATGCATTCGCTGACATAGGTTGACCTACACTCAATATTGATTCTGATCTAAATTTTCGATTATCAAAATAATTGAGCCCTACAGGAAGTATGTCTAACTTAAGGTTCTCATCTTTTTCTAATACTTGAAATGCAATTCGAGACAACCCTTTCTGTAATGGCCGTAATCTCTTTTGTGCCTTAGTACCACCTTCTACGAAAATCAGAATTGATTCTCCATCTTGTAACTTTTTAAGTGAAATTTCAATACTCTTATTGTTCTTTCTTAGGTTTTCGAAACCATCCTTAAACCGAAATATAGGGATTTGGTTGGTTTGCTCCATCCAAAATCTAGCACCAGGCTTTTCGAATACATCGCCACGCACTAAAAAATGTAGCGGTTTAGGAAACAAACATGCCATAGTGATAGGCTCCACAAAACCATTAGGATGATTTGAAGCGATTAACAAAGCCCTATCCTTAGGTACATTTTCGATGCCTTTAGTATTGATCTTTCTAAAAAAGATTCTAACTACCCAGTTTGTCCACACTTTCAAGAAAGCGTATATCATATTCTATGCTCTTTATCATGAAAATAGATAATGTTTGAAATATAAAGCCAAGAACTATATAATCCAATATATCTTTACCCTTCAAATGTATCACTTTTGAAACAAGACAAAGAAAAATATATCATCATCATCGCTGGACCTACTGCTGTAGGTAAAACGGATCTTTCGTTTGCACTAGCGACTAAGTACAATGCAGAGATATTTTCGGCTGATAGTCGACAGGTATATAAAGAAATGAGCATTGGAACGGCCAAGCCTTCAGAAACTGAACTTGCCAATATACCTCATCACTTTATCAATAACAGATCTGTGCATGATGGCTATAGTGTAGGTGACTATCATAAGGAGATTACAGAGTCCTTGGCGAGCTATTTTGAGACACATGATGTCGCTATACTTACCGGAGGTACAGGTATGTATATACATGCTGTAAGAGCAGGACTCAATAGCTATCCGACTGTAAGCGAAGAAATAGTCACTGATCTCGAAGAGACATTGCGTATCGGAGGTATAGAGATGCTTCAGCAAGAGTTAGAAGAAACTGATCCTGAATATTACGCGAAAGTAGATATACATAACCCAGCAAGGCTAGTGAGAGCCTTATCTGTTATCCATGAGACTGGAGAAACATTTACGAGCTTTCAGCAGCAAGAAAAGCATGGTCTACCTTACAAAATGATACCTATCCTGCTCACGAGAGACAGAGAAGAACTCTACGAACGGATCAATGATCGAGTACACATCATGATGAAAAATGGTCTGTTGGGAGAAGCTAGAAAGCTATACGAACATAAAGATCTAAAATCACTACAGACTGTAGGATATAATGAGCTCATGCGCCATATTAGTGGCGATATAGATATAGTAGCAGCTGTGGAGCTCATACAGCGTCATACGCGTAGATACGCTAAGCGACAAATGACTTGGTTTCGTAAATATGGTGACTGGCATAGCTTCCACCCTGATGATCAAGCATCTATCATTGCATTAGTAGATCAATCTATTAACCGAAAATAAAAAACTTATGTCAATCTGGAAAACCATCCCAACTCTTGAAGCATTAAACGACATTGGGAAAGGCAGCTTACCTGAACATTTAGGTATAGAATTTATAGAAGTAGGTCCTGACTTCATCAAAGCCAAAATGCCTGTAGACAAGCGCACAAAACAACCGATGGGTTTATTACATGGTGGCGCATCAGCAGCATTATCTGAAACGATGGGTAGCATAGCGGGCGTAATGATCATAGATGATATGTCAAAACATACTATTGTAGGGATCGAAATCAACGCAAACCATCTAAGTGCGGCAAAAAGTGGATACGTGTATGCTACAACCAAGCCTGTAAAAATAGGGCGTAGACTGCAAGTATGGAATACTGATATTCACGATGATAATGGCAAACTAATCTGTACGAGCCGACTGACCACTATGATTGTAGAGATATAAGCGTGAACCTTTAATGCCTAAAAAGCATAAAATTAGTCATCGATCCTACCAAAGTTTTTTTTCTAATTGGTAATAGGGACTGTATTTGCCAATCATCTTAAAAAACTGTCTTGATCAAGTTAATAAGACCAGGAATGTAAAACATATTTGGCCCTTATGGATGTTAGAAGGTTAACTTTGAAAAAGGATAAATTCCAAGACTTGGATTTCGTACACATGGTCTATTCATATGTGCTGATTTCAACAACCAACAATCTAAAATTATGAGATTATTACTACTCGCATTACTGTCTAGTTTTACAATATGTATACTAGCCCAGCCTGATCCTAACCCTACCAATGTGAGTTTAGTAGCGCATGTAGAGCTTCCCAATGGTGAAGATGGCAATGATATATGGGGATATACAGACGAAAACGGACTAGAATATGCCATCATGGGTGGAGCGTCTCATACTTACATATGGTCATTAGAAGATTACGAAAATCCTATACAACGTGCAGCAATCGAAGGTACGACTACTATATGGCGAGACATGAAAGTATGGCAAGATCATATCTATGTCACTACTGATAATAGTACTGTCAACGATAATTATGATGGTCTATTGATTATAGATATGAGTGGGGCTCCTGAAAACATAACTTGGGAGTTTGAAAGAGAAGTTTTTAATCTTGGAAATGGAGATGAACAACTCGGTAGCTGCCACAATATATATATCGACGAAGATGGATATGCCTACCTAGCTGGATGTAATGTAGGCGTAGGTGGTGTAATCATATTGGATCTAGCAGACAAGAGCAACCCTACATTTGTAGGAGCTACGAATGATAGATATAGTCATGATGCATACGCTAGGGATTCTATTCTCTATACTTCAGATGTTGATGATGGCATATTTTCTATGTATGATATCCGAGATAGAGCCAATCCAGTATTTATTAATGGCGCTCCAACATCCTTTGATTTTACACATAATGCATGGTTATCAGATGACGGCGATTATCTATTTACTACTGACGAAAGAGCAAATGCCTATGTAGATGCATTTGATATATCAGATCCTGAAGACATACAAAAAATAGATAGTTATAGACCATTGGATACCGAAGGGAAAGGTGTAATACCTCATAATACTCATTATTACAATGGATATCTAGTTACAAGCTGGTATACAGACGGTTTTAAAGTGATCGATGCCCATAAGCCAGATAACCTTGTAGAAGTGGCTAAGTATGATACATGGTTAGGTCAAGATGGAGATTTCTTTGGATGCTGGGGAGCCTATCCATATTTCGAAAGCGGTAAAATGCTGGCGAGTGATATCAATAGTGGTTTATATATCTTGGATGTAGATTTCAAAAGAGCATGTTATTTAGAAGGTCAAATTACTAATGCCAATACCGGATTTCCTGTAGTAAATGCAAGGGTAACCATAATGGAAAGCACATTAAACAGAGAAAACAGTAATCCCTCCGGAAAATATAAGACGGGTCAAGTAGATGAGGGTACATTCCCTGTAAGGATTGAACATCCTAACTACGAAATAGCTACTGTCATGGCAACACTAGAAAGTGGAGAATGTACCATACTAGATGTAGCCCTCAACCAAAGTACCATTAATATCAAAGTAATAGATGACAACGGTGCCCCAATAGAAGATGCCGTCGTATATGTATCTAGTGAAAGTATAGGTGTGATGAGCGAAGTTACAACAGACTCTGATGGTAATGCAGCAATCGGTGTTAGAGCCAATGAAATATATCAATTTCAATCTGCCAAGTGGAAATATCAAGGAACAGAAATAGCCGATTATTTCTATAATGGAGGTTCTGATGTGGTTACACTCACCCTTACACCTTCTGCTGGATATGAAGATGATTTTTTCACAGATCTAGGATGGCAGATTACTAGCACAGCTTCTGCCGGCACATGGACAAGAGATATACCCAATGTGACGATAGTATCTGGTCAAATTATCAATCCAGGAAACGACGCAGAGGGAGACATTGGTGAATTTGCTTTTGTTACTGGTAATGCTGAAGGTGTTTCTTGGACTCAAGATGATATAGATGATGGTAACACTACTATACAATCACCAGATATGGATTGGACAGATAGCGCATTGTATACAGTGAGTTTTGATACTTGGTATTATATAGGAGGAATACCTGACGTACCTTTAGATGATTCACTTTTCGTTTATATTGGTAATGGCATAGACGAAATACTGATCCATACAGAAACTGAAAGAAGTACAGAATGGACACCGCAATCTTATGACATCTCCAATGCAGATATTGCATTTACCGAAACCATGTATATGCGAGTGAGAGCAAGTGACGAGAGAGAAGGAAATATAGTAGAAGCTGGAATAGATAGATTTAAGGCTCAAGCCAATGTACTAGAAAATACACTTGAAATAGATCCTAATTGGATACTCACTGCAAGACCAAGTCCATTCGCTGAAGAGCTTATACTCGAAGCGGAAGAAAATGAAGAGTCTCAGCTCATCATTACAGATTTGATGGGAAGGATATTAGTCAATCAACGATTCAGCACTTCAGAATCAATTAATACAAAATCATGGAACTCTGGTATGTACATCATTCAGTTAAGATCCAAAAATAGATATAGTCCAGTTACTAAAGTGGTAAAGCCCTAAAATAGTAATTCGCAAAGTAAAAGAGCTCATCATTTGATGGGCTCTTTTACTTTTGATGCATAGCATTACTCTAAATTACGTATGGTATATGCTATCGATCTTAGAAAAACATTATTGATGACCTATTACATTACTTATAGCGACGCTCTAATATTCAGTCCTATCAGATTTAGCATCCCATTTTTGAAATACTTTAATAGCTTCATCACGTAATCCATTGGTAAATTCTATTTGTCTATTAGAAATACCCACCGCAATCTCATCATATATTAACTGATCATCAAATTCAATAGCTGCTGCATCTTCGCGCGTACAAGCATAGAATACTTTTTTAGGCCTAGCCCAATATATAGCACCTAGGCACATTGGACAAGGTTCGCATGAAGTATAAATAATGCAATCATCTAGTTGAAACGAATTTAACTTCTTGCAAGCCGTTCTTATAGCATCTACTTCTGCATGCGCTGTAGGGTCATTCTGCGAGGTAACTTTATTGCATCCTTCCGCTATTATTTCTCCATTTTTCACAACTACTGCTCCGAATGGTCCACCTGTATTCGAATCCATTCCATTCTCTGCCAATTGGATGGCACGTCTCATAAATTTTTTATCTTCTTCAGTCATCTATTCTATTTTATATTTATCACTTATCTACTTATCATACAACCTGCAAAACCAACTCTGCATTATATAATCTTTGGAAAATTAGATTAAATAGCTCACATATCAAAATGTACTATTGTTTCATATTTTTCATCTTAATCACTTCCGCCGCTATACTTACCGCAATCTCAGTGGGTGTCTGACTCTTAATAGGCAACCCTATAGGTCCATATACATGGTCTAACTGCTCCTCAGTGACACCCTCTCGACGAAAGACTTCCCACATGGCTCTCAACTTAGCTTGACTTCCGAGCACTCCTATGTAAGCGAAGTTCTTTTCGATGAGCTTACTCAACACCAATTTATCATCTACATACTTATTGGTCATAATAGCCACAAAACTCTGCGAACCTTCTGAAATGTGATTCGCTATTTCATTGAAGTTAACTACCTTTTTAAGATGAGCACTGTTATTTAATTCTAGAGTATTAAGATTCTCTCTATTATCTAATACTATTACTTGAAAACCTAATGTTACAAACAAATCAGAAACTGCAACGCTGACATGTCCTCCTCCAACAATATATAGTGTATTTAAAAAATCGATATTCTCTTTGTACATCCAATCATTCGCAGAAGTAATCTCACAGGCAAATCTGTTATCGATTATGTCTTCTGATAAATAAATATTAGTTGGGGTAAGCACTAAACATCCATTATTCTTAAACTCTAAAATTTTCAATATTTCTTCAACAAAAGATATTTGCGTAGCCCCTAATGGATGAAAAACTACGGTCTGCTCACCTGAGCATATCATGCCTGACCCATATTCCTTATGCCCTCGATGAATTTGTCTTTCTAAAAAAATGCGTAAATCACCGTTACCTAGTAA
>CALKJD010000143.1 GCA_937995755.1 uncultured Saprospiraceae bacterium
ATCTGTAATATGGAGCCTTCTGTAAACTTAGAAATCGAGCTTACGATATCCAAAGGTCGTGGATATGTACCTGCAGAGGAAAATCTGCCTAAAGATGCACCAATTGGAGTAATTCCAGTAGATGCAATCTACACACCTATCAAAAGGGTAGCGTACAAAGTAGAGAATACAAGAGTTGGTCAAAGAACAGATTATGAAAAACTTATGATCGATGTTCAGACAGATGGTACGATTCACCCAGAAGAAGCTGTTAAGGAAGCTTCAAGAATACTTATCCAACACTTAATGTTAATTACGGATGAGAATATCACTTTCGATGACGCTTCAAGTAGAGAAGATAATATCGTAGATGAGCATATCTTACACATGAGAAAGCTTCTTAAGACTTCATTAGAAGATCTTGATCTTTCTGTGAGAGCATATAACTGTCTTAAAGCAGCTAAGATTAATTCTTTAGGCGAGATGGTAAGATATGATACTCACGAATTACTAAAGTTTAGAAACTTCGGAAAGAAATCTTTAGTAGAGATAGAAGAATTATTACAAAATAAAGGACTTACTTTCGGAATGGACTTATCTAAGTATAAGTTAGACGAAGAGTAAGAGCCAAAGAATAATCGCACGACTCAAGTTATTTAGCTTGGATAGTATTTTAATTATCAAATACAGGTTTATACTGATAGATTCAATTGATCAGGTCGTATTATCAAGAATCTAAAAGTGATACCCATTAAAACGTAATCTCCATGAGACACGGTAAAAAACACAACCACTTAGGTAGACAAAGAGGACATAGAGTTGCCTTATTAAGAAACTTATCTATTTCTTTAGTAGAGTATAAAAGAATTAATACTACAGTGGCTAAAGCAAAAGCATTAAGAGTTTTTCTTGAGCCGCTTATTACTAAAGCTAAGACTAACAGTACTCACTCTAGAAGAACTGTTTTCAGTAACCTACAGAACAAAGAAGCTGTAAAGGAATTATTCGAAAACATATCTTTAAAAGTAGCTGATAGACCAGGTGGGTATTTAAGAATTATCAGAACTGGAACAAGAAAAGGTGATGGTGCGGAAACGGCTATGATCGAGTTTGTTGATTATAACACTGAGTACTCTGTAGGAAAGACAGGAGCTAAGAAATCGAAGAGAAGCAGAAGAGGAAAGAAAACTGGAGCAGCTACAGCAGCGGCAACTACACCAGCTACTCAGTCTGACGAAGAAGAATAGTCTATAATGGACTTATGATATATTATAAAGAGCATATTCAATTTGGATATGCTCTTTTTTTATACCTTCTTTTCTAAATACACCTAATGACGTTACCTCGTTTAAATTGATTATAAAAATTTTAATATGTATCTCTTTTCTTTAAGGTGAGATGTATATTTTTGTTCAAACTTATAACCTGTATTAAATAGCTCTATGACAAACGGAAAAGCAATATTACTATTAGATGATGGGACTTACTTTGAAGGTAAGGCAGCAGGCATAACTGGAACTACCTCAGGTGAGATCTGTTTCAATACGGGTATGACTGGATATCAAGAAATATTTACGGATCCTTCCTATTACGGACAGGTCTTGGTCGCTACTAATGCGCATATTGGAAATTATGGGACGAAAGACGCAGAGGAAGAATCAGATGCTGTTCAAATTTCTGGTTTAATATGTAAGAATTTTACAGATAAGTATTCTCGTCCGCAAGCAGATCAAGGTATTCAAAAGTATTTTGATGATAATAAGATTGTTTGTATTTATGATGTAGATACTAGAGCAATTGTACGCCATATTAGAAGTAAAGGGGCTATGAATTGCATTATCTCTTCTGAAATTTTAGATGTGGATATATTAAAACAGCAATTAGCTAAAGTGCCTAATATGGAAGGATTGGAGCTGGCATCAAAAGTGACTACTACAAAGAGATATACTCTTGGAGAAGAAGATTCCAAATACAGCGTAGCGGTTATGGATTTTGGTACCAAGAAAAATATATTAAGAAGCTTAGTAAGTAGAGGTTGCAAAGTGGATGTATATCCTGCTGAAACAAAGGCGGAGGATATACTTAGTACTAATTATGATGGATTCTTTCTGTCTAATGGTCCAGGTGATCCTTCTTCAATGGGGTATGCAATAGAAGCGGTTAAAGTTCTAATGAATGAAGGGAAGCCAATGTTTGGTATTTGTCTGGGGCATCAACTCTTAGCCTTAGCAAATGATATTCCTACGTATAAGATGCATCACGGTCACAGAGGTATTAATCATCCAGTTAAAAACCTGATCTCAGGGAAAGGAGAGATTACAAGTCAAAATCATGGCTTTAGTGTAGATGCGGAAGTGATAGAAAAAGCAAGTGATAGAGTAGAAATAACGCATCGGAATCTTAATGATGATACAATAGAAGGTATTCGTATCAAGGGAACCAAAGCCTTCTCAGTTCAGTATCATCCGGAAGCGGCTCCTGGGCCACATGATAGTAGATATCTCTTCGATGAGTTTGTAGCATCCTTATCATAGTGTGCAATGTACAATAAGTAGTATATTCACAATGTTAATTAATAATTAGTCCAATAAAATAAATCAAGTAGCATGAGCATAATATTAGATATCAGATCAAGAGAGATAATAGATAGTAGAGGTAATCCAACTGTAGAGGTCGAAGTAATGACAGAGACTGGGTTTATAGGAAGAGCAGCGGTTCCTTCAGGGGCAAGTACTGGTAAATATGAAGCAGTAGAGCTTAGAGATGGTGATCCGGATAGATTTCTTGGAAAAGGTGTTTTGCAAGCTTGTCAGCATATTGAAGAGGATATAAGAGAAACTCTAATTGGCGAAGATGCAATGGATCAAAGACTCATAGATGAGTTGATGATTGAGATGGATGGTACTGAAAATAAAAGTAAGTACGGAGCGAATGCTATATTAGGTGTGTCTTTGGCCGTTGCCAAAGCAGCAGCAGCGGAGAGTGGTCAAAGTCTCTATAGATATATAGGTGGTGTAAATGCTCATGTTATGCCTGTACCAATGATGAATATTCTGAATGGAGGATCTCATGCAGATAATAGCATTGACTTTCAAGAGTTTATGGTAATGCCAGTGGGCGCTGAAAGTTTTTCAGAAGGATTAAGAATGGGAATTACTGTTTTTCACCACCTTAAAAAGGTATTGAGTAGCAAAGGACATTCTACTAATGTTGGAGATGAAGGTGGATTTGCACCTAATCTAGGTTCTAATAAAGAAGCAATCGAAATAGTATTGCAAGCGATAGAGTCAGCTGGATATAAGCCAGGAATAGATATGATGATCGCTATGGATGCCGCTGCTTCAGAGTTTTATCTTGAAGATGAGAAAGTATACCATTTCCATCAATCTACAGGTGATAAATTGACATCAGAAGAGATGGTTTCATATTGGGCAGATTGGTGTAATCAATATCCTATTATGTCGATAGAAGATGGTTTGCATGAGGATGATTGGGCTGCATGGACGAGTATGAACAAGCAACTAGGTGATAGACTACAAATCGTTGGAGATGATCTATTCGTAACTAATTCAAAAAGGTTGCAAAGAGGAATAGATGAAGACGCCGCAAATTCAATACTGATTAAAGTCAATCAGATAGGTAGCCTTACTGAGACTATAGATACGGTAAATCTAGCAACTCGAAATGCTTATACTTGTGTCATGAGTCACAGATCAGGTGAAACAGAAGATACAACGATAGCCGATTTAGCTGTAGCATTGAATACAGGTCAAATTAAGACAGGATCAGCATCTAGAAGTGATAGAGTAGCAAAGTATAATCAACTCTTGAGAATAGAGGAGGAACTTGGTGATGCAGCAGTGTATCCAGGTAAAGCTTTATTAGGTTAATGTTGAAAGTATATCCTAAGAGTATGTTACTCATGGGTATTGGAATTAGCGTTGTAAACTTGCAATGTAAAGACAATGTTATACGCTCGTTTTCTGCGAAAGCCACACTTGACCAGTCCATGTTTTAAAATAATGTAAAGACATTATACTGTTCGACGCTCGTTTTCTGCGAAAGCCGCGCTTGAACAGTCCATGTTTTAATAATGTAAAGACATTATACCGTTCGACGCGCGTTTTCTGCGAAAGCCACGCTTGAGTATTTTATTTTTTGACTATCTTTGTGCTAAGAAAACTACAACATCATGAAGATAATCAAGCAATTTGGCTCTGGTCTATCTGTATCTGGCATTCTCATGAATAAATATGTTATTGCTACAACCATATTCTTTGTATGGTTATTAGTATTTGATAAGCATAATTATGTTACTCAGAGAAAACTTGCCAAGACTATAGATAACCTCAAGATTGAAGAACAGAAGTATATAGATCTTATTGAAGAGGTGAAGCTAGAGAAGATAGATTTGGTGAAGAATAAAGAGAAATATGCAAGAGAACACTACTACATGCATAAAGAGAATGAAGAGGTGTTCATATTTGATAGAAACTAGAATTTTGCTAACATTGGCGTTCTAATCGATAGAATGACAAGAGTATTGGGGGAAGTTCAATTTAATTTATTAACGGAAATTAAGAGAAGAGAATACAATGAGTGTATTAGTAAATAAAGATAGTAAGATAATTGTACAGGGATTCACTGGTAAAGAGGGATCATTTCATGCAGGTCAGATGATCGAGTATGGAACCAATATTATTGGTGGAGTTACTCCTGGTAAAGGAGGACAAGAGCACCTTGGAAAGCCAGTGTTCAACTCAGTATATGAGGCAGTTTCAAAAGGAGGAGCAGATACGACTATCATATTCGTACCACCAAAGTTTGCAGGAGATGCAATTATGGAAGCGGCAGAAGCGGGTATCAAAGTGATCATATGTATTACTGAAGGTATACCAGTTCAGGATATGGTAAAAGTGAAAGCTTATATCGAGAAATTTGATACTACACTCATCGGTCCTAACTGTCCTGGAGTTATCACACCAGATGAGGCTAAAGTTGGAATTATGCCTGGGTTTGTTTTCAAAAAAGGTAGAATAGGTATCGTATCAAAGTCTGGTACATTGACTTATGAAGCTGCTGATCAAATCGTTAAGGCTGGATTAGGAATATCTACAGCTATCGGTATCGGAGGAGATCCTATCATAGGTACTCCGACTAAAGAAGCGGTACAATTGCTAATGGAAGATCCTGAGACTGACGCTATCGTTATGATCGGTGAGATCGGAGGTAACTATGAGGCTTTAGCATCGGAGTATATCAAGTCTACAGGTAACAAAAAACCTGTTGTAGGATTTATCGCAGGTAAGACAGCTCCTGCAGGACGTACTATGGGGCATGCAGGTGCTATCGTTGGTGGTGAAGATGATACAGCTGAAGCGAAGATGAAAATCATGGCTGCATGTGGTATACACGTGGTGGAATCTCCAGCGGAGATTGGGTCTACTATGCTCAAAGCCTTATCGTAATACAGATATAGAATAATAAAAATGAAATACTAGGATCGGAAGCTTAATTGTTTTCGGTCCTTTTTTTATTCACGATAAATCGAAGTAATGGAGATCAGGTGGGGGATAATAGGTTGTGGTAATATAGCTAGCAAATTTGCCAATGATCTCGCATTGGTTGAGGGGAATACACTATACGCAGTGGCTTCGAGATCTCAGGATAAAGCTGCGCTATTTGGCGAAAAGCATAGGGCTAAAAAAGCGTATGGTAACTATGAAGCGATCTGTAAAGATGATAAGGTAGATATCATTTACCTAGCCACGCCGCATAGTAGCCATATGGAGTATGGTCTGATGGTAATGAATAATGGCAAGCATCTATTATGCGAAAAGCCATTGGCGGTCAATACAGCGCAAGTAAATGAGTTGATATACACTGCGAAAAAGAATCAAGTGTTCTTGATGGAAGCCTTGTGGTCTAGATTTAATCCAAGCATCATAGAAGTTCTAGATCGTATTAATATTGGAGATATAGGAGATGTGAAATATATCAACGCAGACTTTTACTTTAAGAAAGAGTTTGATCCTAATCATAGATTATTTAATCCTAATCTTGCTGGTGGCTCTTTGTTGGATATCGGTCTTTATCCTTTATTTCTAAGTTATATAGTATTGGGGATGCCCAAAGAGATTATATCTAAGTCACGCTTACAATCCAATGGTGTAGATCTACAGACGTCTGTAATTTTGGAATATGAAAACGCGCAATCAATATTGAGTTTTGGATTGGAAACTCAATCTAATATGCTTGGGTGTATTCATGGAACACTAGGATCATTCGAATTACATGACAGATGGCATGAAGCGCAAGGATATACAGAAATTAATGAGAGAGTTAGAGTAAATCATAGTAAACCAACTCGCGGATACGGATATACCTATGAGATAATGGAATGCGCTAAAGCGATATCCACTGAGAAATTACTCTCTGATAAATGGTCACATCAAGATAGTCTTAACCTAATTAAAATGTGCGATATCATTAGATCTCAGAATGATATTAAATATCCTTTTGAGTAATACTACTTATTAGTCTTTGCCCAATCTTTTCTTTTGCCAAAGTATTTAGGATTGACAATTAGTAGACCGAACGATTCGCCAGCTTCCTTTTCAGTGTTAGCATGGTGAGCTCCGTGAGCACGTAGTATTGCTCTGCTATATTTGTTATCTAATTGGCGAAACCATTTGAATCTTTGATGGATATATACATCATGGATCAAGAAGTATATCATTCCATAAATGGAGATGCCAATACCTATGGCCAATAGGGCAGGGTAGTAAAGGGAGCCTAATAAATAGCAAAAGAAACTAGGAATGGCAAATACCAGAAAGAAGAGATCGTTTTTTTCAAAGAAACCCTCAACTTCATTTGGGTTATGATGATCATGATGCCAACCCCACAATAAGCCATGCATTAGATACTTATGTGCCAAAAAAGCTACAAACTCCATAGCGAAGGCTGTGGATAGCATTATAATAGTGAATGTAATAGCGCTCATATATTAAAGGTAATACTTTGTAATGAAAGTGAAACAATAGATCGACAGCTAGGTTGCCTAGCGCTTACTGATTTTATTGTTACTGATGAGTCTCTGACTGGTACTCTTATGTCTACCGGATTCAAAATCTCTTTTAGATGCATGTTTTGTTCTACGTCCTTGTACTCGTTCGCGCCACATTTTCCAGCTCGAAAGTTTCATTTCTCGCTTCATCAATTTGATGACATCAGATTCGCGCAAGCCAAACTGTTCTTCTATAGCATCAAACGTCGTACGATCTTCCCAAGCCATTTCTATGATTCGATTGACGTCTCTGTCAGTAAGTCCTATGTATATATTTTTAGACATACCTAATTAACATATAGAAGCCTAATAGTGTTGACATTACCCTCGATTAATCAAAATAGCTTAATAAAATACGACTGTATATCTATGAGATATACTCCTTCGGCAACCGTTTTACTTGTGTAGAAACAAGATAGCTATTGTGTACTCTGCGAAGGAGTATTTTAAGTATTTGATAATCAGTAGTCTAAGAGCCTTTTGTGTAGCGGTGGATCAGTTTTGTAAGCAAAATGCCTTTGAAGGTATAGGAAGAATAATTTTGATGCAAATTTCTTTTAAAATAGAAGATATAAGTTTACATTTGCATCCGCTTATGAAAATAAGTGTTTTTGAAAGGTTTATACTTAATCCATATATTGGGTAATAGATATAAAACCTACAATGGTTCCGTAGCTCAGCTGGATAGAGCAGCTCACTTCTAATGAGCAGGTCTCAGGTTCGAATCCTGACGGGATCACAACTTCAGTCAAAAGCTAGTCAATTTATTGACTAGCTTTTGTATTTTATAAAACTTCCATTGAGTAATGATCTCAAAGTTTTTCTAAATTTCACTCACTCAACTTACCCAAATCATTTTTTTTAATAGGGGAGATCAATAACGCATCAATGATTACTTTAGATATTCATAGCTTTTTTGGAAAGTATGTTGGTCATTTATCATTTCCCATACTACACTTCCCCAAAATTTAAAAGTATCGTAAATCCATCTTTCTTTTCTATCTGGAAAACAGCACCTACTTTTTGGGCACGTAATCGCATATTGCTAATTCCGAGACCATCACTATTTATGGTAGTGGTGCTGCGGCCATTGTCAAAAATGGAAAGCGAAAACCCTTGATTGTTTCTTCCAAGCGAAATGTTGACTTTGTTTCCATTAGAATGCTTGTAAATATTTTGAATCGCTTCCTTAAATATTAGGTAGATATTTCTTCGAAGTTCTGGACTGATAAATTTCTCTCCAGCCACATCTTTCACTTTAAACTCGTAATCAAAATTTGAGTTGCCTAGCATTACTTCAGCGAAGCTATGCATTCGGTCAATTAGATTTTCAAATTTATCTTTTCTTGGATCTAAGGCCCATACAATATCTCTCATTTTCTCAATCGCTTCTCTACTCATCTCGCTGATTTGAGTCATTTCAGCTTTGATGTCTTCTGGTTCTGCGGCAGCGAGAAACTCGGCTTGCATCGCCACTCCAGACATAATCGTACCTACATCATCATGTAAGTCTAGGGAGATATTGGTTCTTACTTTCTCGAGTAGACTGATCTTCCAATTGGATCTACGGATTTGCATTCGTATAAATAATGCGATGCCACCGATCAAGGCAGCTATATATAATAGATACGCCCATATTGACTTCCACCAGGGTGGTCGGATGGTAAATGAGTATTCTATAGGCTGACTCCATTCCCCTTGCTTATATTTTGATTTTACTTTGAATGTATATGACCCTGGACGGAGTGTTCCGAAGACAGCTACATTGTCTTTTGATTCCAAACTCCATCGGTCGCTCCATCCTTCGAGTTGGTAGGAATACAGTAATCTATGAGGCGCTGTGATGGAGATGCCAGTAAATTCGAAACTTAGAAAGTTGTTGTCATGCCTCAAACTTAGATTTTCTGGTAAATGTTCCCATCTGCTGAGAGAGTCGTATCTGCAATCAGAGATTTCTATGCCGCTTCTGAGTTGGAATGTAGTATCTTTCTTCCACTCTACTCTTTCGTTATATACCAGCACATCATTGAGTAGTACCTGAGGGATGCCGTAATCTACTTTTAAGTCTTGCGGTTTGAAATTGACGAGGTTACTATTGGTCCTTACCCATATGGTGCTGTCAGGGCTTTGGTGGATTCCATTAAAGAATACTCCAGCATTTGGTAAACCATCTAATGGCGTATAGTTTAGAATATCATCGATGCTGTGATCTGTATTCGTTTTGAGTTGGTTTAGTCCACCTTTTGATCCGACCCATATGTTCCCTGATTTATCTTCATGTATCGCTGATATATCGTTATTAAGGAGCCCTTCTGATTTTGTAAATTGCGTCACAGCATAGGTTGGATCATCTGAAGAAGCACTGATTTTGACTAAGCCTTCACCACCATTGGCACCAGTCCATATATTAGATTCTCGATCAGCGATCAAAGACCATATTCTCAACCCTAGGAGATGATCGTTTAATGTGAATTGCACTACTTTGCCAGCAGTGGTGTCAGATGTATATTGGAATTTAGTGAGGCCATTCCGAGCACTACCAACCCACAAGTTCCTTTCATCGTCTTGATCAAGTTCCCATGTATCATCGTGTATCAGACCTTGATCTACGCCAATGTGTAATATTTCATCATCTCTCACTCGGCAGATACCTGCGGTAGGTTGTGTACCATATTCGTAAAGTGTACACCATAGATCGTCATTTTTATCTAAAATCATATTAGGTACAAAGCCAGCAGGGAAATCATTTTTTTCTAGATAATTTTTAAAAACTCCAGTTAAGCTGTTCTCATTCAATTCCATTTTTATCAGACCATAATCACGAAGACCTATCCATAGGTTTCCTTTTTTGTCACCTATAATTTCGTCTACGAATCCACTACTCATCCCATTAGATGTACTAAATTGATGGAGTTTTGCAGGACTATTTTGACTTTCGGGTTCGTATAGAAATATACCTGTGCCATAAGTAGCAAACCATGTTCGTCCCCATTTGTCTTCTGTTATTTTGGTGGGAGAGTATGTTAGTTTTTCAGTTTTTAGGAGTATTAGATTGAAAGGGTTACTCGTGATTTTAGAAAACCCAAATTCTGAGCTTGACCAA
>CALKJD010000144.1 GCA_937995755.1 uncultured Saprospiraceae bacterium
AGCTTACAAAGCATCAATTCACATTGAATAAATATGCTAAAACAAAAATAGGGTCATTGTTTAACACAGTATGTTATAGATCACCCAAAGTGCAGGATTCCCCAAATAATGCTAAGGACAAATCGCCCAAAGTATAGGACAAAACGCCCAAACACCTGTAAATCAATGATTTTTGGTCAAATACTGAAGACTTAGAACAAATTAATAATACCTTTAGAACAAGGCTTTTTAGAGATTATTTTTTGACCCCAAAATTTTACTTTCGAGCGCTTTATGTCTTTACACCTCTTAATTAGAAAATATCTCCTTGCCCCTTTGCTAATATTAACTGTAGTGATTTGTCAAGGACAGGAACCTCGACAAGACTTTACATCTTACGCATTGAAGATGGATAGCATACTTGCTTCCGGAATGCATGACACCCTCAAAATAGAGCATCTCCTAAACAATATCTTGGAAATTGACATTCGTTCCACTCGACTACCATTACACTATATAGATCAAGCGTTAGAAATCGCTGAAAAGGGGAAATGGATTTGGTGGACAGGTCAGATATATCGAGAAGAAGGAGAACTCTATTCTAGTCTCAATGAGAAAGATAGCTCTGCCCTATCACAGGAATTAGCCTTAGCAAAATTCATCGAAGCTGGCGATGATCTGGCCTCCATTTCGATGCATATAGAATTAACTAATTCTTATGGCTCAAATGATGCGGCAGACAAGTCACTTCAACATGGATATGACGCATTGGCAATTAGCAAAAGAATAGGTAATCGAGAACTCGAAGGAGATATCTATTCAGCTATAGCCGGAGCAATGTATAATTTTGACGAAACCGAAAAGGCTGTAAAATTTACAAAAAAGAAGCTTGCCATATTTGATTCCTTAGGTTTAAAACTAAAGATAGCCGCCTGTTATCGAGATCTTGCCAACTACGATACTAATTCCTTAGATAATGCCTTGGATAATTTCTCCAAAGCATTATCTATATTCGGAGAAGATCCAGAAGCTAATAAAGGTGAAATAAAGACAACTTTATTTGGCAGAATCAGTATCAATACAGAATTGGAAAATTATGATGCTGTAGAAAAAGATCTCGAATATATCAATACTATAACTAATGGAAATTTACGCAGTTATGATAAGTATTATTGGGAATACTTAAACGCGATTAATAAAATTAATCAAGGTGAGTATATAGAATCAGAATTGTTATTCCAACAGATTATCAATCATCCAAACAGTAAGTATAATCCTTTTTTAAGTTATAGTTATGAAGGACTTATAAATATCTATCAAAAATTAAATCAATATGACTCAGCATTCCATTACCTTCTAAAACTGAAAGACTATGATACCATAGAAAAGATGCATGAATCTAAGTTAAATATGCTCGCTCTCGAAAACAAATATGAGTCTGAGAAAAAGGAGGTAACCATTGCAGCACAAAATGAAGTCATAAGTAAACAAAAGACTATTCAGTGGTTTGCTCTGGTAGGCACCTTACTATTATTACTACTTTTATTTCAAACCTATAGAAACAATATTGAAAAAAGAAAAGCTAATGAACAGCTCATCGAACTGGATACTCTAAAAACACGATTATATACGAATATTACACATGAGTTTCGTACCCCACTCACGGTGATCATAGGAATGGCTAGTCAAATACAAAGCAATCCCTCTGCTTTCCTTGCCAAAGGAACCGATATGATCCAACGCAATGGAAATAGACTACTTGACTTAATCAACCAAATGTTAGATCTGAGCAAATTAGAAAGTGGTAGCATGGCATTACACCAGCAGCAGGGAAATATAATCCAATACTTAAATTACCTCAGTGAGAGCATTCATTCCTACTCAGAAACGAAAAACATATCTGTCCATTTCTATCCTGAAGTCGATAATATTTTGATGGATTATGATGAGGAAAAAATTAAAATCATATTCACAAATTTATTTTCCAACGCAGTCAAATTTAGTCCTGAAGGTGGAAACATCTATATCATAGCTAGAGAAGAAGTACTCGACAAGGAGCCCATGTTGATGATCAAATTTAAGGACACAGGGATGGGAATTCCTGAAGCAGAACTCCCTTTTGTATTCGATAGATTTTATCAAGTTGACGGTACCGTTACAAGAGGTAAAGAAGGGTCTGGCATCGGACTGTCACTAGTGCGAGAGTATATTTTACTGATGGGAGGAAGTGTAACTGTCAAAAGTAAAGTAGGTATTGAAACTGAATTTACCATACTCCTACCGATTACCAACAAAGCTCCTATTACAAAGTCAAATTTCGAAAAACCACAACAAATCGAAATACAAGATCAAAAGGAACCTAAACCAATTGATACCAATATTAAGCCTGCTATACATTCTGATTTCTCTAAGGACAAACCCACTCTCCTATTAGTAGAAGATAATGCTGATGTAGTCGCCTATATTGCTTCTTGCTTGCCCAACGAATACAATTTCATAGTAGGCCAAAATGGTCAAGAAGGCATAGAGATCGCATTAGAATATATACCTGACATTATCATCACTGATGTCATGATGCCTATTAAAGATGGTTTTGAGGTTTGTCGTACTTTGAAATCATCTACTGCAACGAGTCATATACCTATCATTATGCTTACCGCAAAAGCAGATATGGACAGTAAGATAGAAGGCTTGGAGTATGGTGCAGACGCTTATCTTGCCAAGCCGTTTCATAAGCCAGAGTTATTAACAAGAATCAAAAAACTATTAGAATCTAGAGCTCAACTACAGGCACACTACTTAGCGCTAAGCAGTGTAGAAAAATCTAAAGACTTCAATAGCGCTATAGATATAGAGAAAGCAACTCTAAGTTCAGAAGAGATATTTGTTAATACATTAAATGAAATTGTCACGGATCATATAAATGAACCAGAGTTTACTGTAGCCCAATTTGCGCAGATCCTTGCTATGAGTAGCACACAATTCCATAGAAAAGTAACCGCCCTAACAGGAGTCTCACCCATTAAATTTATTCGACATGTTAGATTAACAAAATCTAAAACTATGCTTAACGAAACTGAGCTACCTATCAATACTGTAGCTTATAATTCCGGATTTAATGATCCTGGATATTTCGGCAGAGTATTTAAAAAGGAATTTGGGATGACTCCGATCGAATGGAGGGAGAAAAACAACTGATAATAAAGGAATAATCCTATCGATTATCTTACACAGAATGAACAATTGAATGATGGATATCCACAAAATAAGCTAATTATACATCCATTGATTCCTTTTCAGATTTTTAACGCTATAAATATCTATAGAGTCGAAAGGGAAAGATTTCAAAACACTTTTTCCATTATCAGCCTGAACAGATTAAAATGTAAGTGTGCCTCTAGACTAATTATAAAACATTACAACCCAATTACCAAATTTTCATTTATGCGATGCATCAGCTCTTCGCCTACTCCTGCCTCTTTAGCAAATACTTTCCAACTTTTAACTGCTTCTATAATCTCATCGATTATATGATTCGCTTTCTTGATATTCATCGTTTTCGCGATAGTCAATAGATCACTTCTTTCAAAGTCCTTTCTTTTCCCATTTACACTTAAGGCATGTTGACTCACCCAAATACTTCCTGGTCGATACGCATAACAAATGTCATACGCTGGAGACAATTCCCATCTACTACCCTGCTTTAATCTAAACGCAAAATTCTTAGTATGATCATCACAGTTTTTACCTACAATATTAAATACCATACGACGATACATCTCTTCTGCTTGTGGATATGGCAACCTTAGTATTCGCATCGTCTGAAAAATCTGCTCATAACTATAACTTTGCATGTCATTAAAATCGTAATGCTGCATACCACACAAAGTCAGCATATGGTGCTTAGTGTGATTACCTGTACGATCAAATCTTTTAGTTAAAAAATGCGCTCTACCATTCTCTTCTAACAGTTCACATTCCATCATATCTATACCACTCGCTTTGGCCATCAGATAGTAAGCCATCTCTACCCTTCCCCAGCCACTACTTTCACCAAACTGAGCATCACTGACGCCATCTAGCTTAATCAACCAATGCTCAAATCCTATCGGTGCACTAGATTGCCCTGACCTCACTTCTCCTGTCTTAGGGTTATACGCTATAATCGCTTTGGGACGAGCACCACCTGCAGAAGTTCCTATCTTTAGGATATCCATCATCGCCTCTTGCTCATCCTCTTTGAGATTAGTATCAAAGTCCTGCCTATCGCTCAACATCTCTTGCGCTACACTTACCAAACTATTAATCTCCACAGAAAACGATGGCTGATTCCCACTAAATTGTGTAGGTTCAAATTCTAATGCCCCCATACCACGCTGTCCAATGAAACATAACTTCTCGACTGGATTCATACTGTTTTCTGGACGCCCATTACGGACCAGCCAAGCATTGATCAATTGATTACCATACTTATCAGGCAATGCATCTGCAATCAACCCAGGAAGTCCCTTAAAAGTATCATACTCCGCATCTCTGCCAGCGCGCAACTCTGGAAAACTAAATATCCTTCCTTCTTGGTAGAGTGGCATCTTGATCGGAGATAGATCATATCCTAACTTTCTAAAATCAGGATCATATTCAAAACTAGCGATGCCGTTTCGTTCATCCCAGATGATAGCACCTGCGACTTCTCCCCATATCTTGACGAATGCTGATGTTATCATTACCAATCAGACTTAGATTCATTCAACTCAGAAGTATCGATAGGTCTTGCTCTATATCGCTTACCATGCTGCGCCCTAGCAATCGCCAAAGGACTCAGCTGCTCTTGTACATCAAATGAGGATAGTACATATAGCAAATCTAATACTCGAAGTACCTGAATCAAAGTACTCAGGCGAACATCTTCTCCCCTCTCTAATAGACTCAATGTAGATCTACTTATACCGGCATCCGTAGCCACTTGTGTCTGTGATCTATTTTGTTGCAATCTATGGTGCTTAACAAAATCACCCACGTGACCAATCAAAGCCTCATCTGTCATTGCCGACCAATTACTGTATGATATACCATTCATTATGTATCGAAACACGCCTTAATGCGTATCATTCCATACAAATATACTACATTCTCATTGGAGTTTCAAGCGAAAATCATACCAGATGAATGAAATACAACTCACTAATCCAACAAAATGGACTTATTGAATCATATCTCATTCAAAAATTACATAAACAACTAGTTGTATTTGCTTTATTTAAGTCGTACAAGCCGACCCTACACTTTGAAGAAACTTAATAGCCACTTCTATATAAAGCTCGCTCATCTATATTTCTAAAATAACCCGCTGATGAGTCCATCATCACTAATATCGATATGATTAGCAGAAGGAACTCCAGGTAATCCAGGCATACGCATAATGTCACCTGTAATAGGGACCAAGAATCCAGCGCCAGCAGCAATTTCGATTTCCCTTACTGTGATTTCAAAATCTCTTGGCCTACCCAACAACTTAGGATTATCAGACAGAGACTTTTGAGTCTTCGCAATACACACAGGAAGATGATCAAGACCTAACTTAGCGATTCTCCTCAAATCTCTTTGAGCAGTTGATGTATAATCGACAGAGCTTGCACCATATACTTTTTTAGCGATCGCTTCAATCTTATCTTTTACCGGAGATGCCCAATCGTACATCGGTGTAAATGTAGAGTTACCGTTCTCGACAGCATCCACAACTTCTGTAGCGAGTTCGATAGCACCATCACCACCATTACCCCATACATCAGAGATCACACACTTCACACCCAACTCAGCACACCTCGCTTTGATAGCGTCATGCTCTGCATCAGAGTCAGAAACAAATTTATTGATTGCCACTACTGGAGCAATTCCAAATTGTTGGATATTTTCAATATGCTTATCCATATTTTCTAACCCTTGCTTCAGCGCGTCTACATTCTCAGTTTTCAAATCATCAAGCGGAGCTCCACCATGATACTTCAATGCCCTTACTGTAGCTACTATCACTACCGCTTTAGGAGCAATACCTGCAGATTGACATTTGATATCTAAAAACTTCTCAGCACCGAGATCAGCACCAAATCCAGCCTCCGTCACTACATAATCAGATAATGTCATACCCAACTTAGTCGCGATTACAGAGTTAGTTCCTTGTGCGATATTTGCAAAAGGCCCACCATGTATAATTGCTGGATTCCCCTCTAAAGTCTGTACAAGATTAGGCTTGATCGCATCTTTCATCAATGCCGCCATAGCCCCTTGCGCATGGAGGTCACGAGCATATACTGGCGTACGATCCATTTTAAATCCTATAAATATATTTCCTAACCGCTCTTTGAGATCCGCCATATCTTTACTCAAGCAAAGAATAGCCATTACTTCAGAGGCCGCCGTAATATCAAAACCAGTCTCTCTAGGTATACCTGATCCAGTACCTCCTAATCCGACTACTATTTTCCGTAGCGATCTATCATTCATATCCATCACACGCTTCCATAGCACCGTGCGAGGATCTATACCTATCGACTTAGTTTTGGATTGTATATTATTATCTATCAGTGCAGATAATAGATTATGCGCTTTCTCTATCGCACTGAAATCGCCAGTAAAATGCAAATTGATATCTTCCATTGGGACCACCTGTGAATGGCCTCCACCTGTAGCGCCACCTTTAATCCCAAATACTGGGCCTAATGAAGGTTCTCTTAATACTACCGTCGCTTTCTTTCCGATTTTATTTAATCCTTCAGTAAGCCCAATCGAAGTAGTGGATTTCCCTTCTCCTGCTGGAGTAGGCGATATAGCAGACACTAATATCATATTACATTGACTAACCTTCTCCTCGTCGATGAGACTTAAAGGCAGCTTTGCCTTGTAATGGCCATAAGGCTCTAATACATCTTGAGCGATTCCTAGCTTTGCTGCTATTTCAGCAATAGGCTTCATTTTTACTTTACGTGCGATTTCGAGATCGTTGTTCATTTTCTGTTTTTGAATTTGCATCTAATATAACATAGATTACAAAATCCATAGCATGAACCTTAAAGAGACTTACAATTATCGAAGAATATCTCACAAAAATGTAATCAACCCAACGCTAAATTAGACTATCCTTTTTCTTCCCACTATACAGCAAAAAGAACGCTATTACAATCCAACTAATATCGTCTTAGAATGGCGCTCAACAAACCAAGAACTACCCTATCTTCTCTGCCACTACTTCCCACTCTTCCATTTTACTTTCTACATCTGCTTTGAGTTGGGCATGCTCTTTTTGCAATGGCACAAATTCATCACTAGAATATATTGCAGGATCTGCCAACTTCACATTGATAGCCTCCATTTTCGCTTCTAGCTTATTGATATCGCGCTCCACATATTGTAGTTGACGTTTCAGTTTCTTGAGTTCTTCCCTATCCATTTCTGGCTTTGCCTCTACTACTGGAGCAGCGACTTTTACCTCTTTCTTATTCTTTGGTTTAGAGAGCTCTACATCTCTCATATTATCCATCTCGCGTCTCCCTAAAAAATACTCTATATCACCTAGATGCTCATACAATTCACCATCGCGAAACTCTATCACCTTATCTGTCATTCCTTTGAGAAAAGACCTATCGTGAGAGACCACAATAAGGGCACCTTCATACTTATCTAGTGCCGTCTTCAAGATATCTTTACTGACTATATCAAGGTGATTCGTAGGCTCATCCAGAACCAATAAATTACATGGATGCATCATCAACAAGGCCATCGCTAATCTTGCACGCTCTCCTCCAGAGAGGACCGATACTTTCTTCTCGACATCTTCTCCAGTAAACATAAACGACCCTAAGATATTACGAACAGAAGATCTCAATGTCGCCGGAGCTTTGTCTTCCATCGTCTGCAGTATCGTCTTCTTAGTATCCAATGAATCAGATTGGTTCTGCGCGTAATATGAAATCTGCACATTATGACCAAGCTTAAGTTCACCACTAGACTTAGCCAATGATCCTACTATCATTTTAGCCAATGTCGTTTTACCTTGTCCATTTTGACCCACGAATGCTACCCTGTCTCCTCTTTCGATTCTTATATCTACATTATCGAGCACCAAATTATCACCATACGCTTTGGATAGACCTTTTGCCAGTACCATCTCGACACCTGACCTTGGCACTTCCGCAAAGCTAATATTCATCTTTCGGTTATCGCCATCTACCACTTCGATACGCTCCAATTTGTCAAGCGATTTCTGCATCGACTGAGCCATCTTAGTTTTGGTAGCTTTCGCCATAAATCGAGTAATAGTTCGCTCTTTCTCAGCTATCGCTTTTTGCTGATTTTCGAAAGAGTTTTGCTGTATTTCTCTATCTAGCTTCTTGTGCTCTATGTACTTATAGTACGTTCCTTTATAATCGTATAGTTTCCCTAATTCCACCTCTATAATTCGGTTGGTCACATTGTTTAGAAACTCCGTATCGTGACTGATCAAGATTACGATCTTAGGGTAGTTTTGCAAATACTTTTCTAACCATATGATCGACTCTATATCCAAGTGATTCGTAGGCTCATCCAGCAACAATATATCGTGCTCCTGCAAGAGCAGCTTAGCCAGTTCTATTCTCATTTTCCATCCTCCACTCAATGTAGATACTTGATCATACATCTGCTCTTTCTTGAACCCTAATCCGACTAAAATCTTAATCGCATTAGTCTCCAGCTCTGTCAGATTATAATGCTCTAGCATCGCACTTACATCTGCAAAATCCGATAAGAGATTAGCATATTCTTGAGATTCGTACTCAGTAGCTGAAGCCACCTTTTCATTAATCACGTTAAATTGCTCTTGGATCTCATGAGCTTTCTCAAAGCAAGTCATGGCTTCGTGAAGGATTCCATGATCTTCACTCATCTCAAACTCTTGCTTAAGATACCCAATACTCGTATCATTAGGAAACTCCAAACCTCCTCCATCAGGCGACATATTCCCAGATATAATCTTGAGTAAAGTGGACTTCCCAGCACCGTTTCGACCGATGAGCCCTAATCGCTCTTTCTTACCGATCATAAAATTGATATTATCCAGTAGGACTCTATCGGCAAATTGGAGACTTATATTTTTAAAATAGTACATGTATGCTAGTTGTTACTGTTACTCTCAGGCATCTGTGCGATCACCGAGTATGCATCGCCTTTGTGAGTTAATACTTCACGCCAGAGATTCTTGTTTTTCTTGTTTTTGAATGCGTAATTAGGGTGCATATCACTGATAATCCACGACTCTGCATCTAATTCGCTATTGAGTTGGTTAGGCTCCCAACCAGAGTATCCTACGAAAAATCGAACGTTTTCGGGTTTCACCATTTCCGCTTGTATTAAGAATTTTAACTTACTAAAGTCTCCTCCCCAATATAAGCCTGGCATCACCTTAACACTTCCCTCTATAAGGTCGCCCACATTGTGTACAAAATGGATCGTATCAGTTGCGACTGGGCCACCATAACTTACATGCGCTTCGAACTCTGGAAAATCTGCTACCAATTCTGCTACCTGCATTTTGATTGGCTTATTGAGAATAAATCCTACAACTCCATCATTAGGCTTATAGTCACATATAGTCACTACGGCACGCTTAAATACAGGATCGTACATATAAGGTTCCGCAAGTAGGACTTTACCTACCAACTCATGCTCTCTATATGATTTATTCTTCAATGGCTAATTCACTTTTATGTTACTGATAGCAAAAACACTTATTCATTTGATATGATTAGAGTGCTTCTGTTTCAAATTTTCTATCAATTTTCTTAATTAGTCCTGTCAATACTTTTCCATTTCCGCCGACTTCTACGTATTTACTCATGCCGTCAGCAATCATATTTTGCATAGTCTGCGTCCACTTTACAGGACCCGTTAATTGAGCTATTAGATTTATCTTGATGAGATCTTCATCACGCGTTGGCGCTGCAGTTACATTTTGATAGATCGGACAGATAGGTCTTTCTATCTTTGTATTCTTAATCGCAGCTTCTAGTTTCTCTTTGGCTGGAGCCATTAATGGACTATGAAATGCGCCACCAACTGGTAGCAACAATGCTCTTCTAGCGCCAGCTGTATTAGCCGCTTCTATCGCTTTATCGATTCCTGCTTTACTTCCTGATATTACCAATTGCCCAGGACAGTTGTAGTTTGCCGCCACTACGATATCTTCTATATCAGCACATATCTTTTCTACTTGCGCATCTTCTAGGCCTAGTATGGCCGCCATAGTTCCTGGCTCGGCATCACATGCTTCTTGCATCGCCATAGCTCTCGCTGATACTAATCTTAATCCATCTTCAAATGACATAGCTTTAGCGGCTACTAATGCCGAAAACTCACCTAATGAATGTCCAGCTACAGCATCTGGAGAAAAACTATCTCCTTGCATCATGACTTTAATCACTGCATGCAAAAATAAAGCAGGTTGCGTCACTTTAGTTTGCTTGAGGTCTTCAGCAGATCCTCTAAACATGATTTCCGAAATATCGAATCCCAATATCTCATTCGCCTTGTGAAAATACTCTTTGGCTATATCCGAACTCTCATACATATCGAGTCCCATTCCTTCAAATTGCGCTCCCTGACCTGGGAAAACATATGATATCATAATTGTAATTTTATATATGGTTTTACATAAGAAAAGACCCTACTCGTAGAATAGTGTCATTTCAATACCAAGAAGATTATATTGTTTTTATCTCTATCTCCCTCTTGTTGGGACCAAAGATAGGAATTCAGCACGAGTTTCAGCATTTAAGAACTGTCCAGTGAAAGCAGATGTGGTAGTCATACTGTTTTGCTTCTGTACTCCTCTCATCATCATACACATATGACTCGCCTCTATTACTATAGCCGCACCTAATGGATTCAATGTAGTCTGTATCGCATCCAATATCTGATGCGTAAGTCTCTCCTGTACTTGTAATCTACGCGCAAAGACATCAACAATGCGCGGCAACTTAGATAATCCTACGATATGGCCGTTAGGTATATAAGCGATATGCGCTTTACCAAAGAATGGTAACATATGGTGCTCACATAATGAGTATAGCTCAATATCTTTGACCAATACCATATCACTATAATCTTCAGCAAACATGGCTCCTTTCAATATAGCTTCTGCATCCATATCATAACCAGAAGTTAAAAACTGCATCGCCTTAGAAGCTCTTTCAGGTGTCTTTATCAGACCTTCACGATCTTTATCCTCACCGACAAAATCCAAAATATCGGCGTACCTATCGTGTATATCCTTAGTAACCTTCTCGTCGTATTGCTCTATCTTCTTGTAACCCATTGCTTTTACTTCTTTGTATGTTTATTCCCTAACAATAACCCTATTCGCATTATCATAGTTTATCATATTTCCGATTAATTATCAAATAAGTCCAATAGTAGAATGAAAATGATCTTTATTGGGCGCAATATCTCTATAGGATCATATAAAAGATGAAAGCAATTCCCACATTCCTACCCCAAATGATTGACTCTAATCTTGTTTATCGAATATTCTATGTTTTTAATCGAGTTTACATCTTTCAATGGATTCTTATATAGAAATTGTATGTTCGTAAGATAGTGCTAGAGTATGTCTAGCTATATTTTATCAAAAGCAATCTATGTCCTCATTAGTTAAAGATAAAGTGATGAATAAGATCTTTTCTGTACTCAGAAAGGAATCGGCCACGCATATAATCTTTTGGACCATACTATTTCTAGTATTCACATTGGTAGAAGGCAGCAGAGGAGACTTATTCTTCACTATGAAGAAGGAAGTAATCAACATTGGTTTCTTTGCTCTCATCGTCTATATCAATATCATATACATATTCCCTAAGTATGTAGAGAATAAGAATCTACTTAACCACCTCTTGACTTTATTTGTGATCGCTTTGCTGATCACACCGATCAAGACCTTGATTATCTTCTTCTTACATAGTGATGATCCAATAGCACAAGCGACCTTGCTAAAAGATCAGCTATACATCTTCTTCTCGACTTTCCTTGTGGGTATAAGTTCTTCTATATATAGTATCGTAAGAGATTGGCTAAGAAGCCAAAGAGAAAAACAAGAATTGCAAAAGCAAACGCTGACTTCCGAACTTAGATTTTTGAAGTCCCAAATCAATCCGCACTTCCTGTTCAATACATTAAACAATCTATATGCCCTTACACTCAAAAAATCAGACTTAGCGCCTGAGATAGTACTCAAACTATCTGAAATGATGAGGTATATGCTATATGAATGCAATGAACGAAGGGTTCCTTTATCTAAAGAAGTTAACTACTTAAAGAACTACCTAGAACTAGAAAAGCTAAGACAGGGAAATAAGTTTAAAACCAATCTAGTAGTACAAGGAGAGATAAGTAACCAAATGATCGCTCCATTGATGTTTATTCCATTTGTAGAAAATAGCTTTAAACATGGTATAAGTAATAGCATATCTGAAGGATATGTCAATATAGAAATATTAGTAGCGGACCAAGACTTACAAATCAATATTGAGAATAGTAAGGCAATGAGCCTACCCTCTCCCAACAAAAAGAAAAGTGGCGGTATTGGCCTCGTAAATGTGCGTAGAAGATTAGATCTTTTATACCCAGAAGAATACGTGCTTGATATCCAAGATAGTCCTAATCAATATCGAGTGGAACTAGGATTAACATTAGTGCATTAATAACAAAAAACACAACTAAATCACAAACATATGATCAAAGCAATCATCGTAGACGACGAACCATTAGCATTAGATGTACTAGAGACATATATATCACAACTCCCTGAACTAGAGCTAGTAGCAAGGTGCGAAAATGCACTTGAAGCTAGAGAAGTACTCAAGGAGCATGATATAGACCTTATGTTTTTAGATATCAATATGCCACAGCTGACAGGTATTGACTTTGTAAAGACTTTGTCCGTGAGACCTAAGTTCATATTCACTACTGCACATCCAGATTATGCAGTAGAAGGATTTGAGTTAGATGCTGTAGATTATCTAATGAAGCCTATACCACTAGATCGCTTCATGAAAGCCGTCAATAAAGTGATCGATATGCAGTCTGGCGAAACATCCGTTCCTGTTAAAAAGGAAGAAGATTTTATATTTGTAAAAGCAGATAAAAAACTGATTAAAGTCAACTTCGATGACATTCTATATATCGAGGGACTAAAGGATTATGTCATCATCAGACAAAAAGAGGGCCGTGTCATTACATTACAAACGATGAAGAGCCTCGAAGCAAAACTTCCGGAGCATATCTTCAAAAGGATACATAGATCATACATCGTGAATATTGGTGCGATCGATGCTGTCGTAGGAAATATGATCGAACTCAAAGAGAAATCACAAGTGAAGCACATTCCAATTGGTAAAAATTACCGCGATGAGCTGCTTAAGGTTATTAATAAAAATAGATTGTAAGAGTACATCTTACAAGTAACTATATAAGAGTTTATTTCTACTGCAGAAATAGACTCTTTTTTTGTATATAGAAAAAGCTGAAAGCTTGGTTAGAGCCCTACTTCAACAATCTTGATTTCACATCATTTCATAAGTAGAATTAAAAATCTCGAAATACCTTATATGCAAAGAGCCGATTCACCATAGCGAATCGACTCTTTATATATATTTAAGAAGGTGAGTGTTCTATCTCACTACTTGTACTTTCTGTGTATATCTATTCTGATCAGACTCTACCGATAGTATGTACATACCTATTGGTAAAGACCCTAGATTGATTACAGAGTCATTTGCATTAACTGAAATTGATTTTCCTGTAATATCGGTCAGATATAGATTATTGATTACCTCATTTGCATTTGGCAATTGAATTCTAAGAAGATCACTAGTTGGATTAGGGCTTAATACCATATCATCCAAAATAACCGGTTCATCTTTACCTCCATTACTTACATATTGGATTCTCACTCCAGCCTCTGGCATATAGTAACTCCCTCCAGCAGCAGTCTCTCCTGTGGCTCCATTCAATTTAATGCTGAAGTATCTCTCACCATCATCATCTTTGAATCCTACTGCTTCGTCTTCTACTATAAACCCTAGTTGACCGATTACACCATGACCACTAGATGGTAAACCATCTGTACGAGATAATGCGGCTTCTATCAGCCCAGATGCAGGACTTTGAGTCATCTGTATCGACGGTCCTACACTAGTCAACCAGCTATCTTCATATAGATCAATATATAAACTTGCACTATCAGCAAATCCTCCACCTATCTCAATGGCAAAAGCCAATCCATGTAGATCTTTAACAGGATACTGTTCGTTTCCTAGCACTATGTCTAAAATCAGTAGATCACCGGAGTCCACCTCGGTGGTGTTAGGTACCAGATAGAATGGATAGTCTTTAATGTCCAACACTTGGTCTGGAACAAAATTACTCAGTTGATTATAATATTGGCTAATAGAATTTGTATCTGAAGCAGTTACTATTCCATCACCGTTAGCATCAACATGCTTTATGTTTTTTCCGTTAGGTTGATTATACGTCCAGTTGTCAGTATCTTCTGCAGACCAAAAATCATATAAGCTTTCTCTAGATGATCCAGCAATACCCATATGTCTACCTATTGGTAATAGATCTGATACATTTACTTTACCATCACCATTAGTATCGCCTTCCCAAACACAATCATTGACACAGTAGCATTCATCTGTATCTACTTGTATCATTTCTACTTCTACTTCATAGTTAACACATTCTCCATTGGTACAATATTCAATTTCAAAATTATCTACACCTACATATCCTGGTGATGGGTAATAGATAAAGAATCCTTCTCCATTGACATCATCACAACCTATAGTAACATTATCGTCTTCTCCATAAGTAGATACAAATCCATGAGATGTATTAAAACTGGCTGAAACAAACTCATAATCATCTAATGGCACTTCATATTTCACCACTAATGGTTGATCCTGAGGTGTCATAAAGCTGTATGCAAATGTAGATTGCGGTTCATAATTACCTACACTTAAGTAGATATTAGCAGTTGCCGTACCAAAACCATAACTAATAGTGTATTCGAAAGTCTTTAGACCACTGAAATCTTCATCAGGGGTATAGCTATACACTCCTGGGGAGATATAATCCAATTCTTCTGAAATATCAATGATTGGATAGGTATTTTTAATATCGTTTACTAAAGGCGTAATTGTCGCCGTTGCCCCTTCAGCAATGACATAATAATCATCCACTGCATAACTTGGCTCTGTAGATATCGGATACACTTCGATTAGTACCAATCTATTATTACCCCCTACATTTTCGAACAGTATAGTATCTACGCCACTAGCACCTTGCGCCGGAGTATACCTAAACGCATACTCGCTAAGAGAATCCAATGCGCCTTGACTTGGGCTTTGTATCTGATCTAAATCTCCAAAAGGAAGCACAATCAATTGAGATTGAACATCGGTAACCGTATATCTAAGTGTATCAACGGCAAGTGCATTAGGATCTAATTTATTAATCACAATCTTTCCTGATGCAGACTCTCCTATAGTATCTACTACTGTATACATCAAGTAATCTTCACCTGAAAGACTTGGTGTATATATTATAGTATTGGAATCTGTAACTACAGCTGAGCCGTACATAACTTGAGAAACGCCTAATAAAGAAAGCGGCGCAAACTCAGCATAATCATTAGTTAAAGGATATATTTCTATTGATGTATCAGTGTCTGCTATGGTAATCACATCTACTTCTGTATCTATAATAGATTCTACCACTTCTATTTCATAAAACGAAACCATTGGTTTGATGAAAGGAATTGAAGCAGAAGGTGCGTACCATTCCATAGCAAATGTAGCCGTTCCAATAAAGTTAGGTGTAATGAGCACTTGTACTTCATATGGAGAACTGGAAGCATTGATATAGTTAAACCCTGTTACATTACTGTACTCCTCATTCTGAGCAGGAGTAGGTAGAGCACTGGACTCTATTGTAAAAGTGTATTTGGTTGCCGTCCCATTGGTATTTTTAACTACTCTATCCCTGACAAGAGTGGGATTAGACTGACCTATAGCCATCTGACAAAAACAGAGTACTATAAGGAGGCTTAGGTATTTGAATATGCTTACTTTCATCTCATTAATTCAGTAAAAGCTCAGGTGAAATTATTTAATAGGACAAAATTAATCATTTTTGGGCTACCAAAGAAACATTTTGATATTATTGATATTAAATATACCTATATTTAACTTATTGACTACAAAACACATACATCTTCAATTGACAATCAAACACTTACATATTTACAAATTGTCTGATATGTAGTATTGAAAATCTAATCACATGAAATATTATTAGATTTATAAGTAATTAACCTATTGCAGATAACATATATAAGATAATTGTAATTTGAAAATCACAAAGACATACAAGTGCATTGAAAGTTTGGATGTATATGAGAAGAAAGCATTCAAGAAATTTTTGATTTCCCCATACTTCAATAAGAACGAATATTTAGTAGCGCTTTTTGAAATATATTCGTCATTATTAGAAGAAGATTTACTAAATGAAGACAAGGAAGTCATTTGGAATTCAATATACCAAAGTAAAAAATTCAA
>CALKJD010000145.1 GCA_937995755.1 uncultured Saprospiraceae bacterium
TAACGATTATGTAGAATTGGGCAATACAGAAATTTGGGAATTGCATGGAGAGGCTCGGCAGTATCATCCATTTCATATTCACGATATTCAATTTTTTATTTTGGAAAGAAATGGAAATCCTCCACCTTTAAATGAAAGAGGACTGAAGGATGTTGTATCGGTTGGCCCTGGAGAAGTAGTTAAGATCATAGGAAAATTTGAGCACTTTACTGGCGATACGCCTTACATGTACCATTGCCATATTTTACCTCACGAAGATCGTGGTATGATGGGTCAATTTGTGGTGCGCCAAAATATCTATGTAGATAAAGATTATACAGGAGTTGAAAATGGTACGATGGCCCAACCTTATAATACTATTCGTGAAGGTGTCAATGTTGGAGCAGCTACAGGAATGACATTAAATATATTGTCGACAGGTATTCATAATGAAGCGCCTCCAGATTTATTGATGAATAAAAAGGTAGATATTATTATGCATAATCCTCCAGTCATCATCGAATAATCTATTTATGAAACAGGTGTATCTTAAGAATTATTTATTTCTCTTATTGTTCAGTTTTGTAACTGTAGTTGGAAAGGCTGCAGATATAAAAGTCTATATAATTATTTCTGAAGAATGTCCCATTTGTCAATTCATGGGACCAGAGTTAGCGAGCATCAATAACTACTACGGTGATAAAGCAGATTTATATTTAGTTTTTCCTTTTAAAAATTCTAATATTAAAAAAGCTTCTTTGTTTAAGAAGGAATTTGGCTTGTCAGCCTTTACAATCCTGCTAGATGAAGATCAGAGTATTGCACGTGAATTAGATGCGAAAGTCACGCCAGAGGCGATTGTAGTGAATAGCCAAGATGAAGTGGTCTATCGAGGGAGAATAAATGATACTTATATATCTCCTGGAAGAAGGAAGCATGCCGCAGGGAGAAGAGATTTGCAAATAGCAATTGGTAAGGCTCTGAAGGGAAAGCCTATTAAGTCACCTTGGCCTGTAGCCGTAGGCTGTTTTATTACGTATAAGAATTCAGTGAAATGAAACTGGTGATTGTCATATTATTTCTAGTCTGTAGCCTCTGTGATGCCCAAGTAAATTACTATGACCATATCCAACCGATTATTCAAAGTCACTGTATTAGTTGTCATGCTGAAGGGAAGATAGGACCGATGGCACTTGATAGTTATGAGAATGTATCAGCCTTTGCAGGTATGATCAAGTTTGTGACGGACGCCAATATTATGCCGCCGTGGAGAGCGAGTCAAGATAAAATAGTACTCTCAGTTTCTAAGTATTTGTCTAGCGAAGAAAAGCGCGCGATCAAGACTTGGATTGATGAAGGATTGATAGAAGGAAAGGAAGATTCTATAGCGAGTATTAGAAATAGTAGAGACACTATTCTTTCATTAAGTACTGATATGGAAGTGATTGATTCTCTTGATTACAAAACAGCTGTCCTTAAAGTAGATCAACCTTTCACACATGAAGGAGATTACAAAATGCATCAACGAGTGTTTGTAATACCGACAAATCTGGATAAAGATGTGTATGTCTCTAAAGTTGAATTTATTTCTTCTAATAGTAAGATTGTTTTAGGTTGTGATGTTTCTGTGGATACTACTTCGCTTGGCAGAAAATATGATGCCATGGATCCGAGATCAGGATATGCAAATGTAATTGGAGTAGGTTTTCGGCCTACTATAATGAACTGGTATAGTTGGAGTCCAGACGATGTACAAATATCTTTTGATGGATTCAAGGTTTTACCTGCAAATAGTGATTTGTTGCTCTATGTAATGTATGCTCCGTCAGCCAAAAGACAGTTAGATCAATCGCAGATAATTTTGACGTATTCGGATGTGCCTTCATCAGAATTAGAAATTATATCGGAAGTACTTATAGATTCTAGTTCTTTAAGTCGACCATTTTTTATAGCGAAAAATGGTGTCCAAAATGTAAGAGCGGAATACGAGTTCATGGAAGATGTAGAGATATACGCCATCAAGCCACACGGTCAATTGATTTGTGAAAGCTGGGAGATTTTACTATTGGAGGTGAATGGAAATTCTAAAATTTTACTAGAAGTGAATGATTGGCAGTTTAAATGGCAACGTAAATTTAGATTTACTCATCCTGTAGAGGTGAAAAAGGGTTCTAGAATTATCGCAAAAGCTAGATATGATAATACTTCTGAAAATATAGATATTCCCATTTTGCCAACCAAAGATGTTCAGTACGGAGAAGGATTAAGTCAAGAACTTTTTTTGATCTCTTTTGATTACACTCAAATAAAATAACGATGAAATTAGTATTCACATTTATAACGCTTTTATTTATTAGTTTTTCTTCTTTCGCACAAAGTGTGGAGATTGAAGGCGCATTGAAGATTACTAAATCTATGGATGAGCCAACTCCAGGAACTATCCGATGGAGCGGCACCGATTTTGAAGGATGGACTGGTGCTGAATGGCTGTCGTTGACGGCAGGAAATAAGGTGCAAGATGGATCTGGCAACTCTTACACTACAGTGAAAATAGGAAACCAAACATGGCTCGAACAAAACCTTAGAAGCACAAAATACAATGATGGTACAGATATTCCAATGGCAACGAATGTAACTGAATGGCAAGACTTTACAAATAATCAAAGTTCAGGAATGTGTTGGTTTAATGATGACCAGGCAGCAAATGAACTGCCATATGGAGGACTGTATAATTTTTATGCGATTGATACATTGGTAAACGGAAATAAAAATGTTTGTCCAATAGGATTTCACGTACCAGTTAAGGCAGAGCTAGATACGTTACAGTCTGCTTTAGGTGGTATGTTGTTGGCTGGAGGACATATGAAGCATGCTGGAATCACTTATTGGAATACACCTAACACTGAGGCTGACAATGCTTCTGGTTTTACAGCATACCCAGCTGGACGTCGTGGCCCTAGTGGCACTTTCGCAGGGCAGGGTACTAATAATTATTTAAGAAGTAGCACTGAGGTAGTCAGTACTCCTAATGCGTATTATGGATTATTATCTCATAACAATGAAGCATTTAATGTGAATTCTTGGAATCGAGGAATCGGTATGTCAGTACGTTGTATAAGAGATTAAGTATAGTTATACCTAAAGAAAGTGCTGAACCTTTGGAAAGGGCTGGCCAAATAGGCGGAGCGTTTAGATTGTACTACGGTGCATTTCAGAAGTCGCTATATCAGAAAGGCATATCTTATAGCGTTAATTAGTCTTTAGCCATCCTGTAATACTCATGCGCGGCTTGAAGCTCAGTAACACTTCGTGTTCGAGTTCACTACTTTTAAAGAATACACATTTACCATTGGTGGGAGAAATAATTTGCGTGTCGCCAAGATTATAAATACATAGTTGTCCACCATCTGCTGGTATCCAATCACTATTAAGATACATGATCATAGAAAAGGCTCGATCCTTATTGCATTTAAATTGGTCTAGATGTCTTTTGTATGAGCTGCCCTTATCATAATAGGCGTAGTGGAATTCATAGCTTGTGATGCCTGTGAAGCAAGTGCGGTTTAGATATATAATAAAGTTGTCTATCAGATCGAAAAAGCTATTTTCATGAATGTTATTATGCTTGCGATCGAGCCAGTAAATAATATCACTTCTAATTAATTTATTCGTCGTTAGGTTGGATTGACTACCAATACTAGCCGCCTTCATTTGTTCATTGGCTAAGAGGTGTAGTAGATTTTCTTTAAGATTAGTGGATAACGTGTTATTTAGGAAGTCATTTTTTAGGCCGACATTGTTTTCTAAATAACTATTGATAATGGTCTCAAATGCATGTTCCATTAACTAAATACTTGAATGCTACACAGCATAAAACTGATAGTAAGGTAATGTTACACTAATTTTAATGGGAAACGTAATGAAGTGCCATTTGCTTTAGCTATTGCCGGAGCTATTTTTTTCAATGAAAGTATCAAATATACCTTGCCATAAAAAAGACCAAACAACGATCACTCGCTATTTGGTCTTTCTTACTGCTTATATTTTTACTATATCTAATCAAACTTATAGATATAAGGCATCCTACATTGTGGGCCTTGCATCTCCATGATCGACTTTAATTCGCTGTAATCTTTTATCAATGCTCTAGATAGGTCATCATTAGGTATCAATGCTTGAGTAGATGATCCTTCATTAAGACCTTTGAGTATATCTTCATACCATTCTTTCTTGATGGAAGGGTATTCCTTGATTTTCCATTCATCTAGTCCAGCCATATTTCCAGCGATCTTAATAGCGTCTTCTAAGTCGCCTATAACATCTACTAATCCGATTTCTTTTCCAGCGGTACCTGTCCACACTCTACCTTGAGCAATAGCATGAGTTTCTTCTATTGTCATACCTCTACCTTCAGCTACTATTTTAAGAAACTGGTCGTATATCGCATCAGTTTCGGATTGTAACATAGCTTTTTGCTTAGGACTCATCTCAAGGAACGGAGACATCATGATCGCATTTTGATGAGTTCTCACGGTGTCAAAGTGTACACCTAATTTGTCGTTGGCTAGCTCTCTTGCATTTGGCATCATAGAGAATACTCCGATTGACCCTGTGAGTGTATTAGGCATACTTACAATGGTGTCTGAATTGGCAGCGATATAGTATCCACCAGACGCGGCATAATCGCCAAAGGATGATACTACTGGTATACCATCAGATTTGAGGTGAGCGATTTCTTTATGGATAATATCAGAAGTCAGTGCACTACCTCCTCCACTATTTACTCTTAGTACTACTGCTTTGATTTTTTTGTTAGCCCTGATTTTTTCAAATATCTCCATATATTTTTTATCAGTGATGGAGCCTTTTTCGTCAGTACCATATCCCACAGTACCTTCTGCATATACAATGGCTACTCGGCTGTCTCTAGGGCCATCTTCCGTAAGTGTGATCTTAGATTTGTACTTTTCGAGATCTATGAAATCTATTTCACCGTTTTCTTTGATATCTAGTTTGGCTCTCAGTTTATCTTGTAGGTCATCCCAAAATAAGAGTTCATCTACAAGGTTAGCCGCAAGTGCTGATTTGGCATTGATTCCTTTATAATCGTTCATGATAGCATCAAGAGTCGCTTCGTCAAATCCTCTAGCAGTGGTTATTTGCTCTTGGAATACATCAAGCATACCATCTAAGAATGTTCTCGTTTGTAGCTTATTGGGCTCACTCATGTCATTTCGACGATAAGGCTCTGTAGCACTTTTGAAGTTTCCTGCATAGAATATATCGAATTTCACACCTAGCTTATCCATACCTTCTTTGAAGAAAGGTATCATCGTCGCATAACCCTTAACATCCACCATTCCATTAGGATTAAGGAAGATAGAATCCGCTGTACTATTGATAAAATAAGCGGACTGGCCATAATAGTCACCATAGGCATATATGAATTTGTCAGTCTCTTTGAAGGCATTGAGCTCATCTACGATAGACTTTATCGTCGCTTGACCAAGACTTACATCCTTATGTGTAAGCATGATGCCTTCTATATTATCATCTGTCGCTGCATTGCGAATGACTCTTTTGAGATCTCTAAGGCCTATAGCTTCTGCCGCTTCTAGATCCATGAAATCAGTTTTGACATTACCTGATTTCTCTGGTATGACCCTTCCGAGATCTAGCTTAAGTACGGAGTTAGAGGCTACAGTAGTATCTTTACTTGCTGCCATGCTCACCATAAGCATACCTACGAGGAATATCAGCGCTATCGCTGCAAATACCCCAAGACAAGAGGCAGTAAAAAATTTAAAAAATTGCTTCATAATTAATATTTGTAATCATTCATATGAATGTATAAAAGACCGAATAAGTTTTACGATCTATACAAATGTAATAGTTATGATGATCTGCAATGCTATATTATCGATTAAAGGTGTGAATAGAGGCATGAATATAATCTACGTTCTCAATCTATATCTCTCTTAATAGACAATACTCTTATTCTCTACAAAATCATATAATGTCAAATTGCGGATCTGATAATGCGCTTGCCAGACATTCCAAAGTGCATAATAGTAATCTCGAATCGAATTTCTTTGATCGAGTATGGCTGAATTAAGATCAAGTACGTCAGTTTTACCGATTTGGTATCTTTTTTTAGCTATATCAAGTCTAAGATCGGCTACATCTAGAGCTTCTTTTTGTAATCTTAGTTGTCTTCGTTTCAGTTCTAACTGATTGATATTTACGGTGATTTCTCGTTCAAAATTATTTTGATCTAGCGATACTTGCAATTGTTCTAATTCAAGATTAGATTTTGCGATTTCTTTTTGCGCTTTAGTTAATCCCCAATCAGCGATAGGTACACTTAGGGATAATCTGATGCTCTCTCGATCTAGCAGATTAGAATAACTTTCTGCGAAAGCTGGGTCTGTTCCTGTAAGACCTACAGATCCTTCTAGTGATATGCTCGGTCCAGCAGTACGTCTAGCCTCTTCTACTGCTCGCTCGGCTAGGAGTAACCTATTTCTAAATTCTAAAGTTCGGCTTCTATTTTTAGTAGCTTCATTGATAGCCAGTTCTTGATCTATAAGATACATGGGAGGATCAGATGGAGCTTCAAGATCAAAAACCACTACCTCTGATATACCCAAGAAATCTCTAAGTTCTTCAGTTTGTATTTGCTTTTCTAATTCTAATTGTGATACTTGAGCACTTGCATTTTTGGAGCCTAATTTTACCTGAAGCATTTCTGTCTCTGCGATACGGCCTACAGAATATCTTCCTTCAGCAATCACATTAAGTGAATCCAAATACACTTGATTCCTTTGCGCATTTTCTAATTGTATGCCAGTTACATATAGTTGAAAGAAATTATCAACTGCTTGGTAGGCTATATTTTCCCTCTGTTCTACATATTGCTTTTGACTAGATTCGTATTCGAGGTCGTTTGATTTTTGATTCCATTTGTAAGCATTGAATGCAAATAATGGTTGATTAATATATAGAGAAACTGGATTAGTTAAATACGATCTTTGGTAAGGAAATAAATCTGACTCAAACTGATCTAGCCTATCAATGTCAGTTCCGATGGATACTGTACCTCCAGTTTTCTTGATCACTTGAAATAAACTTAGACCTATGCTGCTATTCATGAAAGACTGGCTACGAAAATCTACAGAGCCATCAGGTAGCGTAATTCTATTGATGCCTCTATTTAGTTCAGGCAATGTGGCATTTAACCTAAGTTGAGGTTTGAAGCCAGCATAGAAGGCTACATTTTTCCATTTACTATTGACTAATCTAGATTCCGCGACTAAAGCATCTGGCGAGCCATTTTGTGCGGTTGAAATGATTTTGTCTAGATCCGCAGTGATGTTTTGTTGTGCATCAATATTGTAGCTTGTTCCTAATATGATGCTTGCTACGATATATAGTTTAAATATGTTTTTCATGTCTAGTCTCTTCTTAATGCTGTGATTGGATCTTGCTTTGCTGCCTTTTGTGCAGGGAGTATACCGAATACTACGCCCACAGTGACAGCAATAAAAAAGGATAGGAATATAGACCAAATAGAAATCACTGTAGGAATATTAGCATAAGAAGCGATCACCTTCGCTCCAACGATACCTAGACCTACGCCTATCAATCCGCCTACTAGACTTATGCCTATTGCTTCTAGTAAAAATTGGAATATTATATCTTCTTTGGTTGCACCGATAGATCTTCGTAAGCCTATTTCTTTGATGCGTTCCATCACACTGGCGAGCATAATGTTCATAATTCCAATTCCCCCAACGAGTAGAGAGATTCCTGCTATGATGGCAAATACAAAGTTGAGCGTTCCCTGCGTATCTTGTTGCTGTTTGATGAGTAGCTCAGGTACATCCAATTCAAAATCAACTTGGCCGTTATGTTTTCTTTTGAGTAAGTTGAAGATTATAGAGGCTGTACTTTCAGAATCAACCGACTCCGATACTTTTACAACGATCTTATCTAATTGGTGATAGTTTTCGATCTTATTGCTTCTATCATTGTTTCCTTTGACGATGTCTTTATCTGCTATCTTTCTTCGATCATCTATTCTGAGTAGAAAAGATTTCATGGGTATGAATAAAAGATTGCCGTAATTTTTTAAGCCAAGCTTGTCATAGTTTTCTTGAGAGATTATTTTTTTGTCTAGTACGCCAATAACCTTGAATACATTCTGATTGCTCTTTACATATTTCCCTATTGGATTTTTGCCTAAAAATAATTTCTTAGAAATATTGGATCCAAGGATACAGACATTGATTCCATTTTCGACTTGATAATCGCTAAACATTTTTCCGTCTGCGAGATCCAGATTATTGATTCGGAAGAAGTCATTGTTAACTCCCATCGTCCTAGAGTTGATTATTTTCTTTTGATAGATCACTCTTGAATCTTCTGAAGTTTCTAGACTTACGTATTCGGTATTAGGCAATACATTTTGAATGGATTCTGCATCTTCAATAGATAATCCAGGGGAATACGATTTTTTTTCTTTTTTGGAAGTCGATCCCTCCTGCTCTTCTCCATCGTCACCATTATCAGATGGCGGTATGGCGGTGATCATAATGTTATTAGTGCCTATGAGTTCTAGTTGCTCTTTGATAGCCTCTTGCGATCCATTACCAATCGCCATCATAGCGATTACAGCAAATACTCCAAATATAATCCCTAATGCAGTTAAGAAAGATCTCATCTTATTTTGGATGATGCCTTCCATGGCCAACGCGAAATTCCTTTTAATATAAACAAACATAGATCGATTAGTTGTAATGAAATAATGACAATACTATTTAGCATTGCTGTCTAACCGACTATAATATATCCACCACCACCTTCTTCTTTATCTACTTTTGAAGGTGATCTTTCTTTGGCTTTTTCTTCATTCGTTTTATCGTAGGTTTCTTTAGCCTTTTTCCATTCCGCCACCTTTGACTGGGCTTGATCTTTTAATTGAGCTTCGATCAATGAAAATGAATAAGTAGAAGGATCGTTAGGTTCTTTTAGACTTACTTTATCATCTTTAGAGATTCCTGCTAAGATTACAATATGATCTTCGTTTGCAGGTCCGATTACCACTTCTTGTTTGATGATTTTAGAGCCATTTTTAATCCATACATAATCTAGACTATCATTTTGCAATGCATCTATGGGTATAGAAATGACATCGTCGTACTCATAGATTTGGATTTTGTTGGTCGTAGTCATTGCTGGACGCATCACTTCATCTTCTTGATCTACTTCTATGGTGATTTCAAATACTTTGGCTTCCTGATTTTTAAGTTCTTGACCAATGTTAGCTACAGAAATAATCTGTCCACTAAATTTCTTTTCAGGGAAAGCATCAATAGTCAGATTTACTATTTGTCCTTCTCTAACCTTACTGATGTCTACTTCATTGACATAAGCTACAGATATCATTTTACTCAGATCTGGGAGTTCTGCTACTACTGGATCCCATCCACTTATTTGTGCGCCTACAGTCTTTTTTCCATTCCATGTTTTTTCATAGATCAGCATTCCTCCTTCAGGTGCGGTAATTGTAAATTCTGCAGCGACTTTATTGAGTAAAGCAAGCTTGGAGTTATGTTGCTTGATGTTAGTTTTGATTTCACGAATTTTAGCATCCGATTGTATCTTTATTAGTTCTTTCTTGTTTTCAAGTTGGTCTAGACTACGCTCTGAGTTTTTGAGTTTCAATTGCGATTGATCGATCACCATTTGTGGCTCATACTTATTACGTTCTATTTCTAGCAGTTCTTGCTCCATATTGAAGAGTAGGTTGCCGATCTGATCATTGATATCTTTCATTTGGATCGCAGTATCAATTTGCATCTGCTCCAACTTAGTTTGCTCACGCTCTATATCAGTAGTCCGTTCAGTGATTTTATTGGCTAACTCTGTCTTATCCAGGCTGGCTACAAAGTCTCCCTTTTCTACAATAGTACCTTCAGGTATAAGCTCTTTGATTGAAGTTTGCCATACTCCGACAGATCGCATCGCTTGTGATCCACGTATTTTTATAGAGTTTTTTGCTTTCAGTTCACCGGTGGCTTGTATGCCTACTTCAAAAGGTCCTTGCTCAGGATTTACTAATAACATGTCTGATTTCACAACATCAGCAGAATTGCCAAATGCGAAATATCCTGCGGCTAAGACTAAAGCAATGCCTAATAGCCAAGCAAAGTGTTTTGTTTTCATTGGTGTATTGTTTTGATTCTTAGTCAGATTGGGGATCTACTTAAGAAGTGATATCACATTACTAAAAGATGCATATTTACTACAAATGGTTGCATGATTTAGGCATCTCTAATCAATAGTACTCACATAATAGACAGAAGTTGCTGTATTTGCATTATTTAATTTCTGTCTTTAGAAAGTATTAACATGTAACGTGGAAGGCAGTCAGATATTATATGATATTGCTTTCACTGGTGTCGTGTAATGAGAGAGGGTATGCAACATAGTTACATACCCTCTTTATATTTGTTATGATTTCTTGAAAATGACTCACGTATATGCTTGTCATGCTGAAATGATCACAATCTAATCTTTCTCAAAATCAGAAGCTTTATGCGCACCATCACAAAATGGCATATTGGCAGAAAGTCCACATCTGCAGAAAGATGCTCTGTTTTCTCTTACTTCTTCAGTACCATCAGCATGAATGATGTTCACTGTATTCAGTACTAATAATGGTCCTCCTTTATTGATCTTTACGTTTACTTTAGTCTCTTCCATGTTACCTTTTTATGTTCTAGTTAGTTTTATTATAATTTAATTGACGATTGCTTAAGCGTTTATCGCAATAGCTAAGTTATCTATATGAAGCGTACTAAGAACGTTATTGGTTCACTTCATGCTAGCAAATGATTAATTTAGATATTGTATAAATACCTACGAAAGGGAAGGAATGCTCGCTGAAACATATTTGAAGCGGCCTATTTTATAAAAATGTAAAAACAACACGATGAAAAATAAATTACTATTCATATTGTTGGCAGTGCTATTCTTTAGCTCTTGCCGTAAAGATGATATAGTGGATACGAGTATTAATCCACCACCAGCTGCGGAGGTTTTTTATTCTGCAGATATAATAGGTAAGGTAATTGACCAAGACGGAATTGCCATTGAAAATGCAGACGTTTCAGTAGCTGGTCAAGTAATATCTACTGATGTCAATGGGTTATTTAGATGGGAAAATCTTAATATGGCCGCTCAATATGGTACCTATCTAGAAACTAAAGCTGAAGGATATTTTGAGAGTGGTTATAGAATATATGCAGGAGGTACATATGATCGCGCTATCGAGATTACTCTTGTAAAAAAGGAGATTTCTGGATATGTCAATGGTACTACCGGTAGCGTAATTACTTTGGACGGAGGACTAGAAATCAATTTTCCTGCCAATGCTTTTACATCTACAGATGGAGATTATAATGGCTTAGTTACTGTACATGCATATCATCTAGATCCATCAGAAGAAGACTATTTAGATAGATCTCCAGGTGACTTAAGTGGTACAGATGAGACTGGTGCCAACTATATACTTGAGTCATTTGGAATGGTGGCAGTAGAGATGGAAACTGCAGATGGTCAATATGTACAACTGAGAGATGGCGTAACCGCTACGCTTACTGTACCAGTTGATAATTCTCTTTTAGGAGATGCACCTGCGACTATTCCGCTATGGCACTTTGACGATATCCAACACCAGTGGGTCAAAGAAGGTCAAGCTGAATTAGTCAATGGAAAGTATGTTGGCGAAGTATCACATTTTTCTTGGTGGAATTGTGATGACTTTACTGATGCGGCTTCATTATGTATCCAAGTATTTGATGGTAGATATCAAGGTAGTCTAGAAAACATAGTAGTCGAACTTACATCAGAGAGTCAAGGTACGACCATCGATGTCACAGATTCTAATGGCAATGTGGGAGGACTAGTGCCAGCTAATGAGACCTTTCAAATCACTATATACGATCAATGCGGTGAAGTAATATATACAGGTACAATCGGTCCATATACTGGAGATGACAATAAGGAAGTTATACCTGTCGTGCTTTCTAATGTCGAGATATATGCATTTAGCGGTACTGTATTCGATTGTGATGCTAATGGTCCATTGAGTGATGCTATAGTTACCGTTTTTGTCGAAGGAAAGACTTACTATGCCGAGACTGATGATAATGGCGTATATTCTATTAACCTATTGATCTGCGAAGTAAATACAGAATACACAGTATCAGCTTTTAGTTCTGATGTAGGATTAGTGGGATCAGAATCAGGAATAGTTACTCCTTCTGTAGTTAATGTACTAGATGTCAATTTATGTGATGAAACTCCATATCTATTGATATTTGGGGCAGATGGAGAACAGATTTGGCCAACAGCCCAGATGGTTTCGATAGGGTGGGCTGACAATATAACTTGTATTCGGAGGCCCAATGAAAATATTATAAGAAGTCATGATGTTGGACCAGCAATGATTAACGATGACTTGACAATTGGATTTAGTGGGAATGCAGAAGGTACATATCCTGCTAGCCTAGTTGGACAATATCTCGTATTTGCTACTAATGATGTCTGTACGGTAACAATTACAAAGTTTGATTCTCATGTGGGTGGATTTATTAAGGGTACTGTAGAAGGAACCAATCTTAACGATGGCACTCAGTTTACTGGATCTTTTGTGTCTCAAATAATTGAATAAGACTATTTAATGTCAATTGTCTCACAACTCATAAAACAAGTCCGAAAAGGATCGCCTGCAGCGCAGAAAGAAGTGTTTACCACTTTTTCTCCACAGCTGTATAAGGTAGCCTATAGGTATGCACCTGACAGTCATACTGCGAAGGATATATTGCAAGAGTCGTGGATTAAGATATTTGGAAAGATAGACCAATATAAAGAAGAAGGAAAATTTGAAGCTTGGTGTAAGGTGATAGTCATACGGACGGCATTGACCTATAGGCGAAAATTTAAAGTGCATTTAAGGGATGAAGAATTTCAATCTGGTGACTACTCTCTGGATCCGAAGGTACTCATGGATATGGATACCGCAGATCTTATGAAAATCATAGATAGCATCCCAAGTGACTATAGTGATATTTTTAAACTTTATGTCGTAGAAGGGTACTCACATCGAGAGATAGGTGAGCTACTTGATATCGGCGAATCCACAAGTAGATGTAAAGTATCCTTAGCACGGAAGAAGCTCAGAACTATTCTTTCTAAACGTAAAAAAGCAATGTCGATATGACAGATTATAACAATACAGATAAGATCATAAAGGCAAAGTACGATTCTATAGACCCAGTATTTGACGCTGAATCTATGTGGGCTGATCTTGCACCTAAAGTAGAGCGCAAAAGAAGAAAAGGTTTTTTCTTTTGGATTTTTGCTAGTGTGATACTTCTGCTCGCAACGGCATTAGGTTTTGGTCTATTTTATTCGAATGTGAATAATAATTATTCTGTTGAAACAATTGGTCAAAATGTAACTGCAGTAGCAGATTCAAATGATTTGTTAGAAGCGGATCCTTCGCAAAATATTGCGTTTGAATCTAATGAAATTTCATACAACGAATTTGAAAGTAAGACAGAATTAGAAACCCAAAGTATAGAGCAGAGTGAAATTAATGATAAGCAAAAGGTTGATAATGTTACCGTTGACGCATCCTCAACAATGTTCAGTTTTAGAAGCGAAAGCGTTACAGAAGATAGCCAACTAGAAACTGTTTTAGAAAGTAATGAGTCAGCAACTTTAGTTAATTCAATTGATGAGTATTCTGTTCTAGGGCAATTTAAGACTCGAGAGACTTGGGCTGCGATAAGCTTACTTCCTATGCATAATAGTTTAATAATCTATAAGCCTATGGAATTAGTTGAAGCTAACGAAAATGGCATGGTTGATAATATAGAAATTGTTCCATTGTCAATCAATAGGTGGAGACTTGCAGCCAATGCAGGCTATTATATGCATAGCAGATCTTTTGATAATGTTGGCGCTGAACTTTCTGATAATTTTAAGAGTAGATCCACAGAAGAAAAAGCTAAAGATGGTTATGACCTTGGTGTGAAATTAGAATATTTTATCACGGATCACTTGGTAGTAATAGGTGGTGCTAGATTTAGTCAGTCTTTTGTACAGCGGTCTGCAGATTATGCCTACACTGAAGAGGTCGTATTGAAAGATCACATTGTAACCATAGTCAATACAGATCAAGGACCAGTCGAATACAAGGAAGATATTATATACGATGGAGTATTTGTGCATAGAGCAGATAATTATATCACGGACACTCGGCTTGGATTAATTACAGGATTGCAATATCGTGTAGGCGTAGATCGCTGGGTATCTCATGTAGATATAGGACTCGAATTGCCTTTATGGAGTAGTCAACATGGGGTCATCACAAATGATCATAGACCATATAATTTATCAGAGGATACAGAGACGATTGCTGCTTCATCATTGCAAATTTTTGGTGGAATTGGCGTAGAATATTCTGTATCGGCTAATACCGCATTGCAGGCAACTATAGGAGGATATATGCCATTGCAAAATGAACATCATAAATCTTATGATATAGAGAAAAAGAGCACGCTATTAGGGCTCAATATAGGAGTGCATTTTAGGCTTTGAAATATTGGGAAGCCAAACTAAAAACAAAATTTTAAAATTATTTTAAAAGATATAAACATATGAAAACACTAATAAAAGTATTTATAATTAGTACACTCATACTATCAGCATCAATTAATGTAGATGCTCAGTCAGTTACTTTTCAATCTTACATGAGTACTATTACATGGGCAGAGTCTGTTTTATTAAATGGTAATGAATTGAATGAGTCATCACCTGGAGTATTCGATATTCCATCAGCAGATGTGCTGTCAGGTACAAATGTTATTGAGTTCGTATCCGTAGTAAATAATAGCCCTAATGGCGTTACATCTTTAGATGGTTATTCTATGATTAGAACGCTAACAGAAATAAATAGTCTGACTTCAGAAGGAATTATTCCATCCGATTTAGATAAATCTGGATTTCTAGGAATTAATGACGTTGCTGAGATTTATACAAAAATTTTGGGCATTAATCCAGGTGTTGAATTTGCATTTATTCACCCTAGTCTCGATCTAGACGCTTTGGACCCATTCGATTTCGGTACGGATGTATATAAGTTTGAGTTTGAAGGTGCCGATTTAGCTACAACAGACTTTACATTTGACGTATACATACATGGTGATGTAAATAAGACTGCACTGTTTGCGCCTAATGGAGAGGGTGTAGTGGAAGTAAGGGATTCCAAGTCTTATTTAGCAATAGATGATATGATGCTTACAGATGGAGCTACTTATGAGATTCCTTTTATGATAGAAAGTGATAAGGAAATAGTTGGATTTCAGATAGGATCTACGCTGGAAGGATTATCTATGTCAGATGTCAAAGTGAATGATGAAAATTTCAATGTAAGAAGTTACATCACGGATGACATAGCGAGATTAGCAGTAGTAAGTGATGACGAAGGAAGGAATACGATAGAAGGGGCATTCACCATTAATGCAAGTAGAGATGGTATGTTATCTGAGTTTCTGTCACAAGAGTCAAGCTTTTTCGATGAAATAGTATTTAGTGATCTGACAACTGGAGGTTTGGACATAGAATTTCGAACTGTATCTGCTACTGAGACATTATCTTTAGAAGATATAGTATTATCACCTAATCCAGCAGTGGAGGAAGTGACGATTTCATTTCCTGAGGCATATAGTAACACTACACTTTACATATCTAACGCCCAAGGCCAATTGGTTACTAAGAAGTCTGTTTCAGGATCTTCTGCGACTATCCAGAGAGATGAA